>JAJYFX010000042.1 GCA_021785315.1 Actinomycetes bacterium
GCGTCGCAGTCAGCTTCGTCCAGTTCGGCTTCGGGAACAGCTGTTGCGACTGTGAACAACCTCACCGTGCAAGGGAATGGTGCTGGCGCGTTGACCGTTTCGGCCTTTAGTTCCAATCCAACTACTACGCCTCCTACTGGAGCCGTAGGAATTTATGAGGATATTCGCGTTGCTTCCGGCAGCAGCTTTACCTCGATAAATGTAACAGTTTGTAACGTTGGAGCAGGACGGTCGCTTGCTTGGTTCAACGGCACCACTTGGGTTTCCTTCTCAAGTGCGACGTATAATTCATCAACAGGTTGCATCGATTCAACTATTTCCTCTTCCTCTAGCCCGTCACTTTCAGATTTGACCGGCACTCAGATTGCGGTTACCTCTCAGAGCACGACTACGACAGCGGCACAAGGTTACTGGGAAGTTGCTTCCGATGGAGGTATCTTCTCCTTCGGAACCTCCACCTTCTACGGATCTATGGGTGGTAAGACCTTGGTCAAGCCGGTTGTTGGTATGGCAGCCACGCCGGACGGCAAGGGCTACTGGCTCGTGGCGTCTGATGGCGGTATCTTCTCCTTCGGCGACGCGACATTCTACGGCTCGATGGGTGGCAAGAGTATTAGTGCGCCGATTGTAGGCATGGCGGCTACACCAGATGGCAAGGGCTACTGGCTGGTTGGCAGTGACGGAGCGGTGTACCCATTTGGCGATGCCACCTCCTATGGTTCAATGGCTGGCAAGACTCTCAACAAGCCGGTTGTTGGAATCGCAGCTACATCTGACGGCAAGGGCTACTGGCTTGCAGCCTCAGACGGTGGAGTCTTCTCCTTCGGTGATGCTGTATTCCAAGGCTCTATGGGCGGCAAGACTCTCAACAAGCCCGTTGTTGGAATCGCGGCTGCGCCTAGTGGTCAGGGTTACTGGTTGGTTGCATCTGACGGAGGTATCTTTACCTTCGGTAGTGCAACGTTCGAGGGCTCTATGGGTGGAAAGTCGCTCAACAAGCCGATGGTTGGCGTGATACCAACGTCTGACGGCCTTGGTTACTGGGAAGTCGCCTCAGACGGTGGAGTCTTCTCCTTTGGTGATGCTGTCTTCCAAGGCTCTATGGGTGGAAAGTCACTAAACATGCCGGTTGTTGGAGGGTCAGGGTTATAAGTCTCCCTCACAGAGGGGAAGCAGTGAGAGGGTGGTGTAGAAATGCTAATTTCTGCGTCACCCTTTTGCTTTGAGCAACGCGTATCGGAATGTACTTTCAAAACTAGGAATTGGAGTAGGGACGGTAATGAGTGATCCTCTTAGACCGGCGTAGGCCAGAGGAGTTACTGGGAATCGGTTTCAGGCTCATGCTGTCTTTTTAGGCTTTTGGAGTGGGTTATTGGGGTTGAAATGCAAATTGTGGAACCAATGATCCCGCCAGATATGGGTAAGGCCTTGAGGTAGGTCAGCTGAAGCATGTTGGGTGTAATTTGGTCACGAATTGGAAGAAGTCTCAGGTAATGATGCGCAATGAATGACAAATTGAGGAGGCTTGTTTCATCGAGCGGATTGGCTCAAGGGGGCCTTGCATTCTTCGTCGCTACCGCTATGGCCAATCTCTCCAATTTTGTATTTCACGTAATTGTCAGTCGCCTTCTTGGTCCTTCCACTTACGGTGCTCTCGGTGCGCTGTTGAATACACTGCTGGTCCTCTCGGTCCCACTCGCAGCTCTGCAGGCAGTGGTGACAAAGGCCGAATCTGCCCACCTTCATAGCGAAGGTCATGGCATTGGACTCCGTACCGCGCTCTATAGGGCAGTCCTGGCAGGTGCTGTGGGAACTGGAATGCTGGTCGTTCTGTCTCCTCTTGTCGATAGCTATCTCCACTTTCAGTCTTCGGTCCCTATGATTCTTCTGGCGATTTGGGTATTGCCGGCAGTTGTGGGCGCAGTGTTGCAAGGTGTTTTGATGGGTCGGCTGCGATTTTCAGTTGTGGCCGTAGCCACCGTCGTTGGGGGAATTTTCGGTCGTTTGGCCTTAGGGGTGCTGCTAATTGAATTGGGTTTTGGATTAGATGGGGCGGTACTTGCTTCAGTGCTTTCACAGGTGATTCTGACCGGCATCCTTCTTGTGCCTCTAATGCCTGAAGTCATTCATTCAAAGGTGAAGGAGTTGGGGATCGGGTTCCGAAGTGGAGTTCACTCAATTCTGGCACTGGGAGGCTACTGGGTATTAGCAAGTGAAGACACAGTCTTGGCACGGCATTTCCTTCCAGCCAAGGAGGCTGGTTTGTATGCCAGTGCCAGTACAGCTGGAAGGATTGCGCTGTTCCTACCCGGTGCGATTGGCATGCTGGCATTTCCGAGATTTGCCAGGGATAAGGGAGCGGGCCACCTCAGCCGATCTACGATCAGATGGTCGTTTCCAGCGACGGCTTTGTTGGGCCTCATATCCGCGGTTGTCCTGCTCGCCGTGCCGTCCATCGTGATTGAGGTACTGTTTGGAAGTAGCTACCTAGGTGCGCAGAATGCTGTCAGAATTTTAGGAGTTGAGGCAGCAGGTCTGGGGATTCTTGCACTTCTAATCTATCTGCACTTAGCCCGAGATTCGTTGGCTTCACTATATGCCTGGCTAGGTGCCACCATCGCATTCGTCGGAATTGAACTATTTCATAGTTCAACAGTCTCGCTTGCATTGGTGATGCTGGTTTCCGTGGGAGTAGCTACAGGTGTTTCTCTTGTCGCCGCAATAAATGCATTGTTGATTAATCCTTTGATCGAAGATGTGGATTTCGTGGAGAAGCATCTCTTCAGTGCTACTACAGAAATCGAAAGCGGTGTCGATCTGAGCATCGTCGTGCCTTACTACAATCCCGGGGCAGCTCTTAGTAAGCATGTTGCTGGGTTGGTCGAAGTTCTTGAGGCAAGCGGAATGCGCTTTGAGATAATCGCAGTGTCTGACGGATCAACCGATGGTAGTCCAGACACGCTTACAAATCTCTTTCCGGATCTCCTCAAAAATACCAAGCTTCCGAAGAATTCTGGGAAAGGTCAGGCACTGAGAGTTGGGCTCATGCAGGGTCGGGGGAAGTATCTTGGATTTATTGATGCTGATGGCGATATTCCTGCGATTGAATTGCTTGGGATCATTGAGGTCATACGAGCGTCAGACCTGGACATCATTACTGGAAGCAAGCGGCATCCCAGTTCTGTTGTGTATTATCCCAAATTGCGGAGAGTCTATTCCTGGGGTTACCAGCAGTTGATTAGGACGCTCTTTCACCTGTCAGTTACCGATACTCAAACGGGGCTTAAAGTATTGAAGAGAGATGTGGTTAGGCAAGTACTTCCTCTCATGGTCGAGAAGCGCTTTGCATTTGACCTTGAGTTCTTCGTTGTGGCAAGACGCCTTGGGTATCGGGAAATTGTTGAGGTTCCTGTGGTCATTCAACGCAGATTTACTTCGACAATATCAATTAAAGCTGTCCGAGGGATGTTGGTCGATACGCTTGGGATATTTTATAGAATGAATGTGCTTCGATACTACGATAGAGTCCTTGGGGAGAACGGCAAAGAGCAGGTCGCTGACTCTAAGGTTGACTGCGCAGCGATTGCGGATGCCCCTCAGTTGCCAATGGCATGATTGATAAATGGCAATTCAAGTCCGAGGCTGTTCAGACTTCAAGAAGCAGTTCGCTGAAGTAGGTGATGGTGCTTGGAAGGCCATCTTCTAACTTGGTAAGCGGCTGCCATCCGAGAGCATTTCTAACTCTATCGATGTCCGGCTGCCTCTGTTTCGGATCATCCTTCGGGAGAGGATGAAACTCGATGTCAATATTTTTATCTACTAGGGTTCGAATGAGTTCGACTAATTCCATGATTGAGAATTCATTTGGATTGCCCAGATTGAACGGCCCCATAGTGGTGTTTGGGGAGTTCATCACTGTGATAAGGCCAGTGACAAGATCGTCGACGTAACAGAAGCTTCGAGTTTGTTGACCTGACCCAAATACGGTCAAAGGCTTCTTCGTCAGAGCTTGAACGATCAGGTTACTGATCACACGACCGTCATCCGGACGCATGTTCGGTCCATATGTATTGAAGATCCGAACGACTTTGATATCTACGTGTTTCTCTCTCATGAAGTCAAAAAAGAGTGTTTCGGCGACTCTTTTGCCTTCGTCATAGCAGGAGCGGATTCCGATCGGGTTTACGTTTCCCCAGTAGGTCTCGCTTTGTGGGTGTTCAAGAGGGTCGCCATAAACCTCGCTCGTCGATGCCTGAAGAATTCTTGCCCCACTGGTTGCGGCAAGTTCGAGAAGGTTCAATGCTCCTAGCACACTGGTTTTTGTAGTCTTGATGGGGTCAGACTGGTAGAAGGGTGGGGATGCCGGGCATGCCAAGTTGTAGATCCTGTCAACTTCAATCTGGATATGATCAGTGACGTCACCTTCAATGAACGAGAATCCGGCGTACGCATCAAGTGCTCGGACATTTCTGACTTGGCCAGAGGAAAGATTGTCAAGGCATAAGACTTCTTCACCCATGTCGAGCAGGGCCTTGCACAAATGCGATCCGATGAAGCCGGCTCCGCCAGTCACAAGATTACGCAATTAATCCCCTTCCTTACATCTCTTATAATCGGCTGTCATGGTCGAGATCAGACAAGTCGATCGCCGTTGGTCGCGGTTCAGATGGTCTGGCGAGTTGCAGGCTGCGGCCTTCCGATTGAGTAGTATTGAAATCCCATGGAGTGTAGCTTGTTGGGGTCCCACTGGTTTCTGCCATCAAATACTATCGGCTGGCTGAGGGCACGCGAAATCTCTTCGAAGTCAGGTGCCCGGAACTCTTTCCATTCTGTGACTAGAACAAGAGCATCTGCTCCCCGGAGTGCGGAGTACTTGCTTTCGTAGAAAGAGATGTTTTTCAGGTCGCTGAAAGTGGCAGTGGCAGTTGGAACCGCCACTGGGTCATAGGCGTTTACCTTAGCTCCTGAGTTGTGCAAAGCTGAGATCAGCGGAATACTGGGTGCACAACGCATATCATCGGTATCGGGTTTGAAGGAGAGACCCCAAACGGCAAATGTCTTATCGGTCAATTCTCCGTTGAAATGGACATTAATTTTCTCGAAGAGGTTGTGCTTCTGGTCCTCATTCACCGCATCGACGGATCTGAGTAATTGAGGGTTCAAACCAAGGGACTCAGCCGTGTGAATAAGGGCATTCACATCCTTCGGAAAGCATGATCCTCCATACCCGCATCCCGCATATAAGAATGAATGGCCGATCCGCGGATCTGATCCCACGCCATGCCGTATCTGTTCTATGTCTGCACCAACTCGTTCCGCGATCCGGGAAATTTCATTCATCAGGCTGATTCTTGCTGCCAAGAATGCATTTGCGGTGTATTTGGTAAGTTCTGCTGAAGCGATATCCATTTCTATGATTATGTTCTCTCGCCGCTGGAATGGTGCGAAAAGTTCTCGCATTGTTTCGAAAGCGGCAGTGGCGTCAGCGCCAACTACGATGCGGTCTGGTTTCATGAAGTCATCAACCGCCGCACCCTCTTTTAGAAACTCTGGATTTGAGACGACATGGAATTCGATCGCCTCATTCCGTCTATCCAGTTCCGCCTGGATGATGTCTCTAACCCTTTTGGAGGTACCAACTGGTACCGTGCTCTTTGTGACGATTACCTTGGGTTCTTCCATGTACTGGCCAATGGCGGATGCTATGTCGAATATGGCGCCGAGGTCGGCAGAACCATCCGATTGGGGGGGAGTACCGGCCGCTGTGAACAAAATGTCGCCAGACGACACGGCGTCCTTCTGCGAAGTTGTGAACGAGAGCCTGTTCGAACGAACATTTCTAAGTAGTAGCTCCTCAAGTCCCGGCTCGTAGAAAGTGATTCTCCCATCGCAGAGTTTTCCAATCTTGCCGGCGTCTATGTCCATGCATGTGACTGTGTTGCCAATCTCAGCGAGGCCCACAGCTGTCACAAGTCCTACGTAGCCAGCTCCAAAAATGGAAATCTTCATCTTTTTTGACTCCTATATCATTGCTGAGACTGTGAAATGAGTCTTAAATCTGTCTAAAACCGTACTATATACCGTTCATAGAGAAATGCCGGGATTGATACATATAAAATAGTGCCAAGAATCAGCGAATTCATCTGAATTGAATTCGAATGTTCGTTTTCCAACGTCGGCTTGCAATGACAAGGCTGATTCCAGCAAATCGATGGCAACAACCAGTTGAAGGGGCGCCGGTTGACCAAAGTCAGCGTTATCATCCCGGTCAAGGAGATAAACGACTATGCGCGTGAGTGCATTTCGCACATCAGGAGCCTATCTGAGACGTGCGAGATCATACTCGTTCCCGATCACGATGACGGAACCAGTATCAATGGCGCAACAATCATTCCGTCTTGGCCAATTGTGGCTCCCGGGGAAAAGCGCGATATGGCTGCCAAGCTGGCATCTGGAGAGGTTCTGGCCTTCATCGACGACGACGCATATCCGAGTGATCAGTGGCTTGATGCCGCTTTGCCGCATCTTGATAATCCCGGGATAGCCGCAGTGGGTGGACCAGGCGTAACACCGCCAACTGACGGACGCCGGGAACGGGCTTCTGGTTGGATACTAGCCAGCCCAATGGGGAGCGGGGCATATACGTACAGGTTCAGACCAGGGCGGTGCCGAATCGTTGATGATTTTCCTTCAATGAATCTTCTGGTTAAGGCTCCCGAGTTTTTCGCTGTTGGGGGATTCAAGTCAAGATACTGGCCCGGGGAGGATACCGAGTTCTGTCGCAAATTGATCAGTGATTTGGGAAAGAGGATCGTTTATGAGCCAAAGGCAGTCGTTTTCCATCATCGACGCGCAGTTTTTCGTTCCCACTTGCGCCAACAGGCACGCTACGGTCTCCATCGGGGGCATTTCGCCAAGCAGTTTGCAGGCAACTCGCGAAGGATTGCGTATGCGGTGCCAGCGCTTTTTTCTATAGGACTTGTTGTTGGAATACCGGTTTCCCTATTGTCACAATTAGGTGCAAATGTGTATCTGTCGGTTCTTGGAGTGTATCTCACCGCACTTATACTGACAGGCGCCTGGGTCTGGAAGCATGATAATGATCTCAGAGTCGTCCTCTACACGCTTTGTGGGATTGTTGCCACCCATGCCGTCTATGGTCTTTCATACCTGAAAGGCCTTTTCAGTAGTGATCTTTTGCACTAATATGTTCTGAAACTCTACCTTGATAAGAACTTCGACTAAAGAATGAAATGGTTCGTTCAGCAGACTTGATTACCACTTCAATTTGCCGCAGAGCCCCACAGAGAGGAAGCTATGAGGGTTGCCGTCGCATATCCACCCATAATTACTGATAAGGGCGTACCTTTATTATCTCAGAATCGACAATTTCAATACTTCAATAATCCAACCTTCATTTACCCGGTGATACCAGCGACAGCTGCAACGGTGGTGGCCCAAGGGGGGCATGACGTCGCTTGGCTTGACGGAATAGCAAGTGAGCAGTCATATGAAGAGTTTGTTGCCAGCGTCGAAGAATTTGCTCCGGACTTCATGGCGGTGGAATCGAAGACGCCGACAATCAAGGCATACTGGGCAACTATTGACGATCTGAAAGACCGTTTTCCGGGCTTGCGTATTGTCCTAATGGGCGATCACGTTACAGCCATGCCTGAGGAGTCGTTGCTCAATTCAAGAGTGGACTTTGTCCTGACAGGTGGAGATTTCGATGTCAGCCTCCTGGCACTGGCGGACCACCTTGAAAAGGGCACCGATATTCCACCCGGTATATATTTTCGCGAGGGTGACGATATTCGCAACACCGGAAAATTTGAGACGAAGTCTCGTTTAGGTGAACTGCCATTTATTGATCGCAAACTAACCCGTTGGGAACTCTATTCCCAGAAGAACGGAAACTTCAAATATACCCCTGGAACTTACACCATGTTTGGACGGGACTGTTGGTGGCGAAAAGGGGGAGGATGCACCTTTTGTTCTTGGACAACCATATTCCCGAAATTTGGTGTCACAACACCGGAAAGAGCTCTAGATGAGGTAGGTCAATTGATTGAGCTTGGCGTTCGAGAAATATTCGACGACACCGGCACATTTCCCAGGGGTGCGTGGTTGCAGAAGTTTTGCCGGGGAATGATTGATCGAGGGTACAACAAGCATGTGCGCATGGGTTGCAATATGCGTTCAGATGCCCTCACGGAAGCTGAGTACAACCTTATGGGTGAGGCGGGTTTCAGATTTATTTTGTACGGAGTCGAATCGGCAACCCAGTCGACGCTTGAACGCCTCAACAAAGGTACGAAGTGGGACGATATCAAGCAGGCCACCCAGTGGGCCAAGAAGGCGGGTTTGGAACCGCACGTGACGTGCATGGTTGGCTATCCGTGGGAGAGCTACGAAGAAGCCAAGCGAACGGTTGATCTCACAAAAGAGCTATTCGAGCTTGGCTATATTGACACATTGCAGGCGACGATCGTCATTCCTTATCCAGGGACGGCGCTTTTCAAGGAAGCCGAGAAGAGTGGTTGGTTGCGCACGACCGATTGGGATCGATACGATATGCGGGAACCAATTCTAAGCTCTCCGATTCCAGACGAGAAAATACTTGAACTGACAAGGGATCTGTATAAGTCGTTTGTAACTCCCAAGTACGTGCTGCGCAAACTTGCCTCGATACGCAACAAAGATGATTTCAACTATCTGGTTGTTAGGGGTGGCAAGTATATATTTGGCCATCTTAAGGATTTTTCTTCGGTCAAGTCCCGATGAGCGAGAATAGTTTGTCTTACGACTTCGGCGATGTTGAAGTAAGATCCCGCCTTCGGCGATTTTCACCAAATCCGATATTTTGAGTAAGTCATAAGTTACCAAGTAGCTGGTTAGAGCTTTGTAGATATAGAGTATAGGTGTTTGTTTTGTACACCTATAGGATTTCTGTTGTGCACATCGGCATCTCCAAGTTTATGCCGACTACAGGATTATGCCGAGTTCGCCCGTTGGGGCGAGTATTTGACCTGATCAAAGAGGTGTCGGCAGGAAACTGGTCGGCATAATAACAGATTCTACGTAAGACTCCTCTGTGGATTTATCCAGAGAGGAGTCCAGTCATGGATGAAGCATCACACGTTCGGGTGAGCGGGCCATTGGAGCCCTTCGCACTCGGATTTCGTAGGGAACTTGCTTTTCGAGGTTACACACCAGGTTCGGCAGCGCAGCAGTTGAGGTTGGTGGAGCGTTTGAGTCGATGGCTTGCTGACAGAGAGCTTGACGTGCGAGGAATCACACCTGAACAGATAGAACAGTTCGTCGGCGCAAGGCGTGCAGAAGGTTACCGCCACTGGATCTCGCCTCAAGCCCTGGTGCCACTGCTCGATTATTTGTGCAGCCTCGACGCCTTAGCAGCTCCACCAGCTGCCGCGCCATCGCCGAGGGAGGAAATCCTTGAGCGTTATACAAAGTTTATGGTCTCTGAGCGTGCCCCTCTGTG
>JAJYFX010000043.1 GCA_021785315.1 Actinomycetes bacterium
GCGCTCCACTTGCTGGTTAACTCCCGGAACAGCGAGCCCGTCACTCTGAGCACTTCGCGCAACGCAAATGTCGAGAGGGAATTGGATGTCCGGGCTCTTGCTCCAGCGCAGCGGCATTCGGAGATATTTGCGGCCTATCGGAATTTGACGCCGGGGAATGGATTCTTGCTGATCAACGATCACGATCCGAAACCGCTGCAATATCAGTTCGATGCGGAGTACAAAGGAGAGTTCACCTGGGATTACCTTGAGAGTGGACCTAAGACCTGGCGAGTTCGCATTGGGCGTCCCTAGCCGCAGGCTAATATCGCAAAATACTGAAGCTTCTGTGCCTAAAGCGATGCATCACCAAAATGGTGCATCGCTTTTCTAACGAGAATTGGCTGTGGGGGCTCAGTTTTTGTTGTTCACCCTCAACAACTGCAATGATTTCATCGAAAGATTGGTCGAAAGCATTATCCCCGACAGAGCAAGTAGCGCTCCACCGATTGCAATGAAGGAGGGTCCCGAGTCAGCAAAGCCGACACAGGTCGAGGCAATTCCAAATGTAACAAGGACGTAGACCACCGCGGCGACTGAATGGTTATAAAGGTCTCCAAACATTAGCTGGCCGCCAGATCGGTTTTTAGTGATTCCTCTGCTGCGGAACATCGACCAGACAACGAAGGGGATCACTTTGTGTATGTGGCCTACAAATGCTTCCAATATCCAGCCTCCAAAGGCTGTAATTGCGGCAGCGGCCAGCATGATTCCGAGATGGTGGTGGTTGCCAATGATCAGCGCAGATGTTATCGCGAGAACGATGCCGACTAGTAGCGATATGGACGAGGTAATGACGAAGATGAAGTAGAGGTCGACCTTTCGTTTGCGACTGGTCAGATGCATTGCCAGGGACACAAGATGTGACCCAAGTCCAATAACTAGAACAGTCCCTCCAAACCACGCCAAAGCCGTCACTTTGAACAATAAACCGGGGGAAAGAAATACTATGCCCAGAGGAATCGCCGTCACTGCGATCAGTCCTGCGCGTCTTTTGCCTGCGACATGGGCCAAAAAGAACATTGGCCAGAGGCGCTCAGCGACGCTTACGTAGGTCAGGCCGAGCCAGGCAAACAGTCCTATTGAAGCATGTGCGAGCACCACGTGTCCGCTCAAGTCAAACCAGTTTCCAGTTCGATCAAAGACGTACACCACTCCAAAGCACGCGGTGAGGGCAAAGCCGGCTACGGCATAGCGAAGTCCAATTACAGGGCTTCCTTTTCCCTTCGCACCTAGGGGCGACCAAAGATTGATTATGAGCAGCACGATCGCAGTGGCGGCGAAAATTCCACCGATTTCAACCACTGGTTCATGCTTGGTCCCAATCCCAAGCGGCAAGCACCAGGCACCTATCAGCCATGTTACAAATGTGGCTCTGGAAAGACGCGTTGAACGCAAAGGCCGCTGGGTAACGACAGGGGTAAATTGATGTATAGCTCCGAGCAGTCCCATCGAAAGCGTGGCCAACATTCCCAAATGGGCAGCTGCTACGGTGACATCGCTGGTTGGATCGATCGTACCTTGATTGCGAGCGAAAATTAGTGCGATGCCTAAGGCGATCAGTCCCAGGAAGGACGCTTCGAAAAAGGCCAACGGGACTGATGGCGGTGGTGTGTTGCCGGATACTTTAAGAGGCGAATTGGCTCCAAATTTTGAAGCAGGCGTCGTTTCGTCCGGCATCGAGTACCTCCTCGTAGCTCTCCCGGTCGGAGTGTCTAATTAATCAGGGTCAGCGGTCAAACGTAGGTCTCTAATTGACTAACCAGCTCAACTGCATGTAGACTAATTCTAGTTGATACTAGAAAAATAATCAACCTGGTGAAAGAATCCAGCGACGGAGGAATATTAGTGGCTACTTTGGATGCGCGTCCAATCATTGCAGCAGGTGAAGAGCCGTTTGATCAAATCATGGCTGCTGTTGCAGGACTTACCGAAAATGAGGAGTTCGTCATACTTGCTCCTTTTGAGCCTGTGCCATTGGAGGGAGTACTGTCTTCTCAAGGTTTTACCTATGACGCGGTGGATATAGGAAACGGTGATTGGCAAGTCACTTTTAGGAGGTAGCAATGGCTGAGAATGACATGTTGTCGGCTGAGGGATCTGCCAGCACTGATTCTGAAGATCAGGAGCTGGTCGGCATCGTCTGGCAAACGCTGAGTCAGGTATATGATCCTGAACTTGGCATAGATCTGGTTTCACTTGGCCTTATCTATGAGGTGAGCAAAGACGGGGATACAATAAATATTAAGATGACGCTGACAACTCCGGGCTGTCCGGCTTCGGAGAATCTTCCGGATATGGCCCAGCTGGCTGTTAGCTTCGCTTTGAAGGACAGGGCGAATGTGAATCTTGACGTGGTATGGGATCCGCCATGGGATGTGTCCATGATGAATCCAAGCACAGCGATGGGCTTGGGGTTCTGATCGGCTGAAATTTAGTGGCGTTGTCAATTGCGGTTATCGTGAGGGTTTATGAAGACCGCGAGCGTGTGCCAGGGGACTATCGAGTCCTGGTAGACCGACTTTGGCCGCGCGGCATTAGAAAAGAGGCTGCTGACTTGGATCTCTGGGCGAAGGATATCGCTCCGAGCCCAGAGCTTCGCAAATGGTATGGCCATGACGTCGCGCGCTTCGAAGAGTTCAGGCAGCTGTATGTAGCCGAGCTAAACACTTCTGGCAAAGAGAACCTCCTGGACGAGGTGATCCGGAAAGCGGGCTCAGGGCAGCTTTTGTTGCTAACGGCAACCCGTGATGTCGAACATTCGGCTGCCAAGGTTCTTCTGTCGATAATCGAGAGCAAACTAGATAGAAACAGCCAATCACAGCGGGCGTGATTGAACCAAGACCAAGGAATTCAAGCCTACCTACACGCTTAGCCAGCAATTATCATGCGCGTTCTGACTCAGATCCTGCTGTTCGGTAGCCGGGCAGCAAGTTTGATTCGGACTGGGCTTTTGACGGGTCGTGCACCTCCGATGGAAAGGTCGCGAAAACTTTCGCGCAATCCGGTACTCGACCCCCTGAGCTGCACCAACCCTTCGGTAGGTTGACCCCCGAGAACATGAGCGCATAAAACTTAGTAGTTCGAGTTCAAAACCTCAATCACTGCTGGGTTCCTATTGGGTGCTGTCCAGAACGGGCGTGAAGAAACTGCCAATATCTATCGGCGTTTCGATGAAGCCCTGCTCATGGAGGTAGGTAGCGAAAGTCTCTAGGACATTGCGGTTTGCCGCGTAGCCGTAGGGCCACGGGTCGCCCGAAAAAAGGGCGTCGATTTCCTCCAGATCTGAAAATAGCCATGGAAGCGTGTATCTGATCGTTCCGGTAAAGTGCATTTGTTCAAGGCAAATCCGCTTGGATTCCAGGAATGCTTTGTAAAGACTTTCAGCCACCCAAGGATGCCTGTCATAGATGTCCGTCCGTATGACGAGCGTGTGCATGATCGGGAAGATCCCGGTTCGCTTGTAGAACTCTTCTTCCACCTCTCTGTAATTGGGGAAAAGCCTTCTGAGGCCCGGGACCTTCCCCACTGAAGCTGGTTTTCTCGCTCCAATTACAGCGTCCAAACCTCCATTCGCTAATTGATCGCTCAGACATTGCCCTTCCGGGAGCATTTCTGGTCGGTAACCGCCCGCAGTCTTGCGTAGATGTAGCTCTTGGGGCGAGAGTGGCACATCTACTCCCCCTTCCCGCCAATCGATTTTGCTGAGGTCGACGCCGTATTCATGCTGGAGAATGCCCCGGATCCATACAGCTGCCGTTTGCCAAAATTCAGGCACACCCACGACTCTACCTTCGAGGTCTTTGGGATTTTTAATATCGTCTCGCACAAAGACGAACCCGTGCCGGAACACTCGCGACGGGAATATCGGTAAAGCGACAAACTTCGTTTGACCTTGAGCGCACATCTGAAAATATCCCGACAGAGACATTTCGGAGGCATCAAAAGATCTGAAGTCGATCATGCGAGTGAAAATTTCCGGCGGAGATTGTATCGGAATGTAGGTCAGGTCGATTCCCTCGGGTTTTACTGTTCCGGTCCGCAGTGCCTCATTACGATCGTATGCTCCGCATGCAAGTGTTAGGGTTAGGTTGCTCATTCGTGGAAGCTTAGTCATGGCTTTCGAACCGGTGACCGAATTCACACCCTATTTGCTCAGGACCTGAGTGGGCTACTTGGTCTTAGACCGCTAATCTCAACCTCCGAGACTGGCACAAGCAAAACTAAAAAATGAAAGTCAAATTATAAATTGGATACTCACGATTTAGGAGAAGGCAGTACTTCTCCCGTATCTTCCACTCTCCGGTTTGATTTGACAGTCTGTAACGGCAACGGCCGTGAAGACTCCGGGGTTGGGCGAGGCCAATCTGAGTGGGATTTCCGGGCCGAAGTTCGTGTACGGTCAGATTGTAGGCCACCACAAACATGTTTTCGTTTTCCGGTTCGAGCAGTTCGATATTCGTAACCTCATGCTGGGTCATCGAACTTGGTTGCTGGGAATGGGCGAGCGTATGAGTTAGTCGGAATACTCTTTGCTCAAGCCGGGCCCGAGAATCGCGTATTATTGCCGGCTCTGGAGGGGGCCCGCTTTTATCGGCATAATATACTCGCCGTCGTCGGTGAATAAAGAAAGCCACGCTTCCAGTAGTCCTTCGCCAAGAAGGCGAGCTTCCCGATAGAGGAAAGCCTGTACATCTAAGAGCGTTATAAGATCAACCGGGAGTCCCACTTCACTCACCCGTTTGTAAGCGTTGAAGAACTTATTCCGGCCATAACTCTACGCCACTCGCGATAGAAAGCTCGCTGGGGTATTTCGTCGGTTGAGTGCCCGACCGTTTCCCCAAATTCATTTACCGACTCGCGATGGATTCCACGTGTAAACTCAAGCCAAGGGTTTGCCGTCGCGGCCGCTCCAGTCTGGGCGCAGACGAATATTTCGATATCATCGGGTGCTCCAAAACCTGAAGGTCCAAAGAAACGCTCATGTTCATACAGCCGAGCCTCATTTAGCTCGTTGTCCACACCCCCTAGACAGGTGGGATACACGTCGATGAAGGTTTTATCGGCTTTAATGGGAATGATGACGCGAATATGAGACTCGAAGAGGAACAGGTTCGGGAAGATGAATATATTGCGCTGCATCATGATGTCATTTGCGCGTTCATAGCTGTACGCTTCTTCGAGCTGTTTGCAGTATGAGGATTGGCTTCTGTAATCAAAGGTCCCCAGCATGCCGCCTTCCCTTTCGAGCATGCCGTCTCCGTAGGCGAGCCCCTTTGCAAAGTTGACGGACCTAACACTGTTACGTGCTTTGGTGGTATCGGCTTCGCTTCGCTCACATGAGCGTTCCAACAGATTGACGAAGGATTCATGCACATAGTTCCCGTGGTAGCCGTCAACACCGTTCTCTGCCTGGAGTTTCCAGTTGGCTGGAAATTCATATCGATGAGTACCCTCAGTGAGGGTTGCGTTCCCTGTCGGCGAGCGTTCGTACCACAAGTCGATATAACGCCGAATATATTTAAGCCGTTAGTCCAGTGGGGGAGCATTTGGATCTAGGTTGGCAAAGATCAGGCCGCGATAGCTGGTGACGCGGTGAACTTCCTCCAGCCTTAAACCCCATTCCAAAAAATCATTAGGCTGTAAACTGTTGGCGTCATAATACCATCTAGTGTGCGAACGTATGTGCTACTATTCTCTATGTGAACTTGTCTGAATGGGCGCACAGAGTTGGCATAAACAAGCACACCGCCTACCGTTGGTATCGAGAGGGCAATTTGCCGGTTCCAGCTCGCCGAGTCGGGAAGCTGATCTTGGTGGACATAGACGGCGCTACGGCCGCACAAAGCACCCGGACTGTAATCTACGCGCGAGTATCTTCACATGACCAGCGGACAGATCTCGATCGTCAGGTCGCCCGGCTGACTGCCTGGGTGATCGGTCAACGGATGTCAATAGATGAGGTGGTGACAGAGGTTGGTTCGGGGATGAACGCAAAGCGGCGGCGTCTGGCGCGTTTGCTCTCAGATCCTACTGCCACAACCATCGTGGTCGAACATCGGGACCGGCTGGCAAGGTTTGGGGTGGAGCACCTAGAGGCAGCGCTGTCGGCGCAGGGTCGCAAGGTCGTCGTCATCGATGACGCTGAGACAGACGACGATCTGGTGCGGGACATGACAGAGGTGCTCACGAACTTCTGTGCGAGGCTGTACGGCAGGCGCGGCGCGAGGAACCGGGCCATCAAAGCCCTCGGTTGCGCCAAGAGAGACGTCGGCCCTGCAGCTATTGCGGCAACGGAGAGGACTTCCAGCTGATGGTGTTGGTGGAGATGCGTGCAACCGCGCAAGCCGCTAAAGTAGCTGAGGCCACAGGTGGGGCTCATCTGCTCGGCAAGAATGACAAAGACGGCAAAGCGCTACTTGGGCACGGCGTGGATATCGGGACAGACTTCGAGGCGTGTCGGGCGAAAATAGAGTCGGTATCAGTGCTGTTCAAGTTGTACGAAAAAGGTGGCACGGTGCCCTCTTGGAGGTTCCGTCTGGGTGGACGATCACTGGAGCCGTATTCGAACTGGAGTGGCCCAGCGACCCTGATCGGGCGCCGCTATAGAACTACCCAACCCCCGCCCGCTCAAAGCCACGATGTCTGAGCGGCGCAGAGCAGCAAGACAGATGTCACGGCGCATTCCCGGCTCAAAAGGCCATGGGCGAGCGAAAGCCAAGCTCGCAAAGATGGACCGAAGAGCTGTGAACTCGCGCCAGGAGACATGGCACCAGCTGACGACCTGGCTGTGCGCCACATATAGCGAGGTCGTAATAGAGGACCTAGACATCTCAGCGATGAAATGCTCCATGGGCAGACGGGCCTTCCGTCGCTCTGTCTCAGATGCGGCCCTTGGCATGTTCCGGCCAGTGCTCAGATACAAGATGGCTAGAGCCGGAACGACAATGATGGTCGCTGACAGGTGGTACCCGTCCAGCCAGATACATCATGGCTGCGGGTGCAGGCTCATCGCTCCGACCAAGATGACGGGCTATGGCCAGGACTGACCATCCCCGTTCTTTCAATGCGTGTGCTTCCACGTCTTCTCCTCTTGACAACATGGAGATGGTCTCCTTCGTGTTGTGACTTTGACATCACAATCATTGAATGAGCCCACCCACGCTCTATGTGGTGGATTTCTCTTCCAATCCACGCCAAAGGGAGGTTTACAGGGTAGGGAATTTCAGTGATCGTAAGTAGGGAATTTCAAAGATCCGTAGCAATGGCAAAGACACTCTTTTGCGCCATAACCGGCTGTGTGGTCGACCGTGACGTAAATGCTGCACTGAATCTCCGTGACTGGTCGGAGTCAAATGCCGGTCCTGGACCAGTTGGGTCCAGCGCCCCAGTGGACACTCGGGCCGCCGATATCGGCCGTACAGACCCTGGCTTAGACGGCGGGTTGACCCGCTGCCGGAGGAGCGACCGTAAGATCCGTCCGCAAGGGAAGGCCAGTCGCGGTGAGGCGAGAAGCAAAACCCCGCAAGGGGAAGCTGTATGAGCGTGTCACTAGAACACACTCAACGGCAACGGTAACCATTTCGCTGCGCAGCACCTACAAGGCGGCCGTCATTTCCAAAAACCCAGCCATGGTAGGGACATCGGAAGTCATTGGCATGCCCCCGGTCTTCACTGCAGATCACCGATCCTCGATGGGCGCAGCGATTAAAGAGCACGTGAATCTGACAGTCTTCATCTCTGCTGACGATTAGCGGTTGAGTTCCGATACTTGTGGCGAGACAACTACCTGGCTTTGGGATCATGGTTTCGCATCCCACGAAGACCCAACTATGACCGAATATTCTGCTATCGAGTTCAATGTCAAAAAGTCTTTGATCCGTAGCATGTAGACGGCGCTATTTAGACGAAATCTGGATTCTCCGTCTTTCACTAGGTTGGAGATTGGGGAATCATCGGCGTCTTTGTCAAAAGCTGGTGCCAGTTCGCCGGTAGTTCGATTCGGTGACAATTGCCGGTGCTCCTTTGCGAAATTGGGAGTTTTGCAGACTTTTGCGGCCTAAACGTCAGGGATAATACGGTTTGAAATGGCAGTTTAATTGCATATTCGTATCATTAAATTATACGTTAGTTTCATTTAGCGGTTAGCGGCATTTGGGGGTGCTCGGGTGCAGGCTGAAGCTAATTGGTGTTTAAGTTGTACAAGCTGTCTCTGGAAATCTTGAACTTGTACCTCGAGCTCAAAAAGCCTGCGAACACCGGTTAGGGTCAGTCCCGCGGATACCGATTCAATCAATGACAGCTAGTCCGATATGGCGATCATGAACCTGAGGTCGTAATCGTGACCGCTGCCAAGGATCGGTCGGGGATGAAGTAATCTTGCAGCAACGCGGTGGCGGAGGTGGATAGCTGGAGCGTGATTCCATAGACAACGGTGTGAGCTCCCTGTGACGAAATCGCTGGTGCACCGTTGATGATGAAAATCGGAGTATTCTGCAGATCGTTGGCTGTGGCAGTGATTTCGTGCCTGCTTAAATTGATCGAGATCTTGGTTATCGTGAGTGTGGGTTTTCCTGTCTCAGAAAGTGTGATACCACCTGAAGTGTTGATTGATCCAGTGGTCGAAGATGTCGACTTGTAGTATTGGAAGTCGCCACCCGTTATCGGCAGAGACAATGTTCTTTCTCCATTCGAACTGCCAAGTGATGCCGGAGGTATTGCTGACACCTTGATTTTCTGACTTGTCCACATTGATCCCAGGATGGTGGAAAATGATATTTGAGCATCGACACCGTTCAGTCGGCTCTGTGCCAGCGAGGGGATTTGGCTGCCTTTCCCATTCTTAGTTGTCGTACCTGTGCTGCCAGTTTTTCCGCCGGCGCTAGTGCTGGCCGCGCCTGCTGTCGAAGATGCAGATGTGCTGACGGTTGACGCGGAGGAACACGAAGATGCGACCAGCGTCAACAGTATTCCCAGTGAAAATGTGGCAGCCCTATGGGCATGAAGCCATGCTCGATCCATTCAGATGCCTCTCTCTTGCTTTAGGTGTTGAAGGAAAATGGGATTACCTATAAGAGGTTGATTATAGGCGTTTTCGTTAAATTGAAAATTTGCTCTAGGTGAGAGAGCTCTTAGTCTATCCTTTTGGGGATTTTCGTATTCAAAAAGTTTTTATGGCTTAGCGACTCGGTTGATAAGTCAAGTCCGGCTCGGAAGCAGTGTCTATGACGTTTGCCAGACCTGTCCGATTTGTAGCGACTGTGGTGGAATCTTTACCGCTTTCGGTGGTAGGGTCAATAAGAAAATGCGGACATCGGGAGCTTTAGTAACGGCTGAGAGGATGCCAATGGCATCGACCGAGTTGACCTGATCCGGGTAATGC
>JAJYFX010000044.1 GCA_021785315.1 Actinomycetes bacterium
TTCAGCGCCAGGAAGCCTCTAAAGGCTGAAACAGCTTTAGCTAAGCGTTGCCGCATCGAGGAATCCAAAGTTCATCACAAGAGCCGTTCCATAGTGGTCACAGACTGTCATAGAAACTATTCTCTTCAATTCTGATCATATTAGTCAGGAATTCAAAATTAGCGTTTAGAGTGTCCCTATAAGTCAAACAGGGGAGAGAATATGCCAACTTTAGGATTTGCAACTGAAGCATCAACCGGAAGTTTAGCTTCCTTTGTGCAGGCCGTTTGCCCTGCATGCGCAGGACTGCAAGTGGGGGAGCCGGCACTTTGCACTCCAAACACATCAGCCAATGCCTTTGATCGCGGGGGATCACAGGCATGATGATCTCGCTTAACTTAAAGGGCAAGACTGTGCTCGTAGTCGGCTCAGGTCATGAAGCCGCATCCAGATCCAGGTCGTTGTCGCATGAAGGAGCGGTGGTGACCGTTGTTTCAACCTCGGACCCCACCTTGGGAACCCGGCTCGAGGGAGTTAATTTCTCCTATCAACCCAAGCTGCGCGTTTGCAATCTCAAGGGGGTCTTTCTGGTTATCGCCACCGATAGAAACAGAGCGTTAAACGAGTGGTTGTTCAAGAAGTCCAGAAAGTTTGGATTCTTGTTGAATACTTTGGATGAAAAGACAACCTCGAGTTTCTGCCACGTGGCCGTAAGACGAATCGATCCGCATATCGAGATCGCCGTGTCGACCAATGGCGCCTCTCCAGCCTTTGCCTCGAGGCTAAGCACGCGGTTAGCGAGCCAAGTCGGCATAGAGGACATTTTGGTACTCGACGCCTTTATCACTTCCAGAGAGCTACTTAAGGCTAGCGGCCGCTCAACATTTGATTTCGATTGGACCGGCTTGGAAAACCGAGTCAGGTCTCGACAACTCGCAGGTGCAGAGCCGGCACACCCAAGTGTCAAGAACTACGGGATGCCATCATTTGGCCTAGCGTTCGCACCGGGCGTTCAGCCTGACGAGCATGAAACCTGGCCGGTAACCCCATTCACCAATAATTTGTTAGATAGCCGATTGTCAAGAAGCCAATCTAACTCCTAGTCAAGTACTGAAAACTGAAACTCACCCCAATGGAGGATTTTATGGCAGATCACGCCCCGGTTCTCTGGTTCACCGGACTTTCCGGAGCAGGGAAAACCACTATAGCCAAAGAGGTTCAAGCAGATCTATTAAGGAACGATGTTAGAGCAGAGCTGCTTGACGGCGACGAGGTAAGAGCAACTCTCTCGAGCGATCTAGGATTCTCGAAAAAAGATCGCGACCTCCAAGTTAAACGCATTGCTTTCGTTGCAAACCTCCTCGCCAAGAATGGCATCGTCGTGCTCGTCTCCGCTATAAGCCCTTACCGGGATTCACGGGACAGTGCCATCGGCTCATTTGCGAGGGGATTCGAGATCTTTGTTGATGCGCCTTTGTCGGTGCTGGAGCGGCGCGACACCAAAGGCCTTTACCGGCGCGCGCAGCTTGGCGAAGTAAAGAATCTGACCGGAGTTGATGACCCCTACGAAAGGCCTGAATCTCCCGCCCTTCGCTTGGACACTGATGGAACGCAACTTTTCGGATCGGTGCAAGAAGTGCTCACCCTCCTTGCAAAGGAGGGTATAGTTGTCCGGAATTGATACCAGCGAAGCCGAGGAAATCATCCGCTGGTCACTTGCAAACTACGACGACGTGGTCATGACCACTGGCCTGAATCTATCCGGTACCGTCTTACTGGATATAGCCTCAAGAGCGGGATTCGCTGGAAAGCTGATCTTTGTCGACACGGGTTATCATTTTCCCGAAACCCTGCACTTCTGGCAGAGTTTGGAAGCGAAATATAGCCGCATATCATTCGTAAAGTTGCAGCCAAAAACCGAAGCTGGATTTCTTTTTGAGACCGATCCGGTCAAGTGCTGCCAGTTGAACAAGATCGCGCCGCTGAACGAGTACCTGTCGGCAATCAAACCCTCCGCCCTGATCAATGCCAGGACGAGGGAAAGTTCCCAAGGAAGATCACAACTACAGGTTGTGGAAGAGGGTTCCCCTACCCACATCAACCCTCTGGTGAATGTTTCCCGCCTGGAGCTGGAGGAATACGCAAACGCGAAATATCTAGAGATCCACCCCCTTTACGCAAGCGGGTTTCTGTCGATGGGATGTTGGCCCTGCACTAAGGCGGTTCGCCCTGGGGACGACCAGCGCTCCGGGCGTTTTAGCGGGCAGGGAAGAACCGAATGCGGGCTATGGGGATCGCTCTAATCGCAGCGGCCAACTCTGGCCGCATTTTCGAATGACAGAGCTCGCCGGCAGCAGGGCAGTTGGTTTCAGTACGCACTACAAAAGGAAGATGCATTAATGACTTTGCAAGACCTAAACACTCCTCATGGCGGAACGCTAAAGGGACTTTCTATCGTTCCTCGGCAAAAACGTCCTCGTGCAGTCTCCTTGGAGCTCACGCCGCGACAATATGCAGATCTGGAAATGATCGCGATAGGAGCATATTCGCCGCTCGAAACTTTTATGGGCAGGTCAGACTATTTTTCGGTTATCGAATCGATGCATCTGGCTGATGGAACGCTCTGGCCGATACCGATAGTCTTCCAGGTTCCCTCGGAGCAGATAGACCCAAGCGTAAGGTATCTCGAACTCACCCATGATCTGACCCAGGTAGCAACGTTGGAAGTCGGCGAAATCTTCACACTCGATCTCGAATTGGAGGCTTCAAGAATTTATGGAACCACTTCGCAGGACCACCCCGGCGTCAAAATTCTCTATTCGGGCGGTGACAGAGCTATAACAGGCACGCTGTCGATTCATGAAACAATACTTGGCTACGATGGGCCTGAATATCTAACCCCAGTTCAGACGAGGAAAGCCTTCGCTGACAAAAACTGGAAATCGGTAGCCGCATTTCAGACCCGCAATCCTGTTCACAGAGCCCACGAGTATCTTCACAAGATAGCTCTTGAGGTAGTGGACGGCCTGTTCTTAAATCCGTTGGTGGGCCAGACCAAGAGTGATGATGTGCCAGTTCCGGCGCGAATGGCCGCATACTCTGTGCTGCTTGAGAGATATTACCCAAGTGACAGGACCCTACTTGGCGTCTACCCTGCTGCAATGCGCTATGCGGGACCTAAAGAAGCGATTTTGCATGCCATATCTAGAAAGAACTACGGATGCACTCACTTCATAGTGGGGCGAGATCATGCGGGAGTGGGAAATTACTACTCAACCTACGCAGCACAAGAGATTTTCGACACACTGCCCCAGGGAGAACTCGATATTCACATATTGAAGTTTGAACACAGCTTCTTTTGCTCCGTTTGCCATCAGGTAGCTTCAAAGAGAACGTGCCCTCATGGGCCGGAATTTCATGTGTCCCTTTCAGGCACTAAAGTACGCGAACTACTGACAAATGGTGAAGATTTGCCACCGGAATTTTCGCGACCCGAAGTTGCAGAGGTTTTGAGACGCGCCTACCGAGGTTGACGGCAGCCGCCGCATCCAAGCCAAGCCCAAACACAGGCCAGTGCCAAAGGGCGTTTCGACATGTTTCAAAGCAAAGTACACAGGCGACAGGAAAACAGCATGACTTTTAGGACGTCACAACCACAGGACCAAAGCACAGAATCGAAGGTAGAACTGATAAAACAGGCAAGCAATGAATTGCGGGGAAATATCATTGAAGAACTTTCGAACGGCCTGCCCAACTTCTCGGGCGAATCTGAACAGCTATTGAAATTCCATGGAATCTATAACCAGGATAATCGAGATGTCAGAGCCGACAGAAAACGTGTCGGGCTTGACATTGAACATATTTGCATGATCCGCCTGGCGATTCCAGGAGGAAGGCTATCGCCCGAACAGTACCTGGCAGCAGACGAGCTAGCAGAGGTGTTTGGAAATCGAACCCTCAGAGTCACCACGCGGCAAGGAATCCAATTTCACTTCGTGACGAAGCAAAATATTAAAGCGCTTGTTCGAAAAGTAAACCAGGTGCTCCTCTCTACTTATGGTGGGTGTGGTGACGTGGTCAGAAATGTCACCGCATGCCCCTCTCCAGCACCGGAAATTGAAACATTGGGCCTGGGCGAACTCGCCAATCAGATATCGAAGCGCTACAAGCCTGCCTCGAGCGCATATTACGAAATCTGGTTGGACGGTGAAAGAGTTTCTGACCTTCAAGCAGCCGGTCCCGCCGGCCCAATTGAGCCATTTTATGGTTCATCTTACCTTCCACGTAAATTCAAGATCGGCCTTACGACGACGCTTGACAACTGCATTGATGTGTTGTCTTGTGACCTTGCCCTGGTAATCGACGAGAATCATCCTGACTTGATTCACGTTCTGGTCGGGGGTGGCTTGGGACGATCGTATTCCGATGACACCACGAAGCCACTCCTGGCAAAGCCATTTGCGACAGTGCCAAGAAAAGACTTATTTGAGCTAATTGACGCAATTATTTCGATCCAACGTGATTATGGAAACCGTGCTGACCGCTCTCACGCGAGATTCAAATATCTGGTTCAGGAGTGGGGTACCGAGAGATTGCGCATAGAGGCCGAGGAGCGCGCCGGGCTTGGGCTTATAAAGCTTGACCATTTGGAGTTCTCCAACAGTTGCGATCACCTGGGTTGGATCGAGCAGTCCAAGAATCACCTTGCGTATGGCATTAAGGTACCGAGCGGTCGAATTGCCGATACGGCCGGCGGATCCTATAGAACTGCCATCCGGGAACTGGTAACCAAGTTCAATCTATCAGTGCGATTCACGGCGAAAGAGGACATCATTCTCACCGATATCCCCGAAATCGCCAGCAATGAGATCATCGACATCTTGAGCTCCTTCGGAATCAAACTAGCGGAGGACTACACCAGCCTGTCGCGTTCGGCATTTGCATGCCCCGCGCTGCCGACCTGCGGCCTAGCGCTGACTGAATCGGAAAGGTTTCTTCCGACATTTCTCCAGGCCTTCAATCAGCTTCTCGAAGACCTTGGCCTTTCGCACCTCGACATCGAGATACGAATGACTGGCTGTCCAAATGGATGCGCCCGGCCATACCTCGCAGAGATAGGCATAGTAGGCAGGTCTAAGCGTTCATATGACATCTATTTATGTGCCGACAGGGCCGGCAACCGCTTGGGTGAAATATATGCAACCGACGTTGCCTCGGAAGGAATTGTTGCATCACTGGAGCCCATTGTGCTTCTATATGCCGCGAATGCTAACGACGGGGAAGAGTTTGGGGATTTCTGCCATCGCTGGGGGATTGACAATCTAAAACCTTTCGCACCGCAACCAAGGCGAAGAAATATCGCAGTGGCGCAGGGAGTTTGAAGGGGTTTGTAACCACTGAGAGCTTTATGCCCGGCTTGATCAACGGTGAAGAGATTTGTATCGTGTGTAGAGATGAATCAACAAGCTGGGAAAGGACACAAAATGGTTTTTGGGCATTCGCGGATGCAGAACTATCCAATCCGATGTACCGCAGGAGCATTCATTTTAAACTCGGGTTTGAACAAATTGAATGGTGAGGACGAATACCTGGAACACATGTTTGGCATGGCAGTTACCGCCTATCCATTTCTCGATGCAGTAGGATCCACCCGCTTCTCCAAATTGTTCGGATCCCTTGAAGTTCTCCTCGGAACGCTTTTGTTAATTCCGTTGATTCCAGATGCGGCGGCTGGAACAGTCATGTTGCCCTTTTCGGCCGGACTTGTTGGACTCTATTTTCGCATTCCCGGAATGAGGGCAGAGAAGAGTCTGCGACCGACCAGCCAAGGGATCGCCATGGCCAAGGATCTCTGGTTGCTTGGTATATCATTCTCCCTAGTTCTATCCCAGGTCAAATCAAAAATGCGTAACACAGGCGACCTTTGTCAGACTCGTTAATTATTAGAGAAGTGACAACTTAAAGATACCGGCCACGCTCTTGCAAGCATGGCCGGTATCGCAATCAGGCTGATTATGATCGCACCTTTTGTCTAGAAGACCGGGCGGCCTTTGTCCAGTTTCACATGTACTTCATCCTTGTAACCGAGCAACTTGAACATGCGGTTTTGAGCCGAGAGAAATACAAGAGGCTCGTCGGAACTGTTCGCATACTGATGAATGGTGTTCTGGGGAATATAGAGGACATCTCCCGTATTGATGTCGAAAGTTCTTGGAGTTTCGGCAACATGGGCATAATACTTCTCGGCAATTTCCGCCTCAACCTGCCATTGGATGCTTTTCCCGCTTCCGGACAATACATACACAACTTCGTCCGCCATATGCCAGTGAGCTTCGCTTTCCGATTTTGGATTCACTTCCTGCTCGTAGATGTCGACGCTGAAAGCTCTGACGTCTGTCCGCTCCGGCGAGGACATGACTCGGATTCTTCCTCCGGGCACGTCTTCCCATTTGCAGTCAGATGACTTAACAACTTTTTTCCGGCTTTCAACATCATCTAGCCACACCTGGCCCCACTCGATACGCGGTCCGAAGCCCTCCCTTTCAAAGGGAGCACTTCGACCCTGCTGGATCATGCCCAGGAACATCCACTGTGATTTTGCTTTGAAAATAATGCAAAGCGCCCGCTCGGTTTTAGAATCGTTGAAATGGCGGTGAACCGAGTCGTCATGTACTACAACTAGATCGCCTTTCTCCCAGTCGTAGCGTTTATCATCATGAATTTCGTATCCTTTGCCCTCAAGGATGTAGAAAATTGCCTCGTTCTGATGTCCGTGACCATGGTTGGAACCACCAGGAAACAGCTCAACGAAGTGTACTTGTAGAGTCTGGGTGAGAAAATCATCATCCCCGGGACCAATCTTCCACCAAGTTCGAGACTCTTCGGAATCCCCGGAGTGACCAACAGTTGCGTCATCGGTAACTACGGTATCGCTTCTAACCCTGTCCAGTTGCAACTGGAGATCGCGAAATCCTGAAAGTCCGTATGTCTGCGATGTCATTCCGCGCACAAATACGCGCCCGTCTTTCCCCATGGTTCCTCCTCATTGAACGAAGCTGAGAGTCTTGCGATGTTTATAAAATCTACTCTCGACCTATTGGTGTTATATTATTATACATTAGATGCATATGCCTCTTTAACTCACGATGTTGCTGCTAATCATCTAGATTTGAGTGGCAAATTCAGTACAGGGCTAGACATTCGGGGGATCCGTGGCAAAACAATGGACAGAAGACGAAGCGCATAGCTGGCTAATGGCGGACGTGGCGGGAGAGATGCTGGACTTTCCGCGACGAATCGCTGCGTCCATAGTTGCAACCTCGGGGGAGGTTAACCAGGTTGCCGATATCGCCTCAGGGCCAGGCACTTTTTTGAAGATGTTTCTCGATAGATTTCCAAATTCGACCGGAATCTGGCAGGACGCATCCCAAACTATGGAGAATGCCGCCAAAGAGGAGCTTGCAGCATATGCTTCGCGAATCACGTGGGTACAAGGGGACATGTACCATATTCCCGCGATGGGACTACCTGCTGGACTCGACGTGGTCCTATGTTCGCGAGCTACACATCATCTAACTCCAGGCGAACTGAACACTTTTTATGGCGAAGTTTCGCAACTGGTCCGGCCAGGCGGTTGGGTGGTTAATCTCGATCACGCATACGTGGGCCGTTCTTGGGACGAAACGTTCAGATCAGCACGAAAATCGTTATTCGCAGGGAACTCAAAGGCAAGCAACAGTTCTGGACACCGTCACGATAAGCAGGCTCCTGCGGTGAGTGACCATGTTTCAGCTTTAATGCAAGCAGAATTCAACGAAGTTCAGACCGCCTGGCAGGCCTATTATACATTTCTAATCATGGCTAGAAAACCTTCATGATTGCCTGCTAATACTGGTTACCATGCATCAGCAGCGGGCACTCATTTGCGTGCCTACGGCTTCGGAGCTTCTTCCGTCGCCGCCTCTGCTTCATCGTGAGCCAGCCGGTGATATGTGCGACTCAGGTGCCTGTAAAGAACATCTCTAGCAGTGGCGGCATCCCTATTCTGAAGCGCCTTCAACAGTTCGTGGTGCTCAAGGACGCCGGGATGTCCCATACCCGGAGCCGCATGCTTTGCTTCGAGCAGGGAATAGCGCAGAGGCCCATGAAACGACTCGATAATAAGATTCAAAGTCCGGTTGTGAGCGCTTTTCGCCAGACGAACGTGAAATTCCGCCGAAAGATCCGTGTTGTAGCTGCTAGTTTCTAGTGAAGCACGCGACCGCTCGAGAATCTCTTCCAACTCCTCGAAGTCTTCCTCTTTTGCTCGTTCGCAAACCAGCTCGATGATCCCGAGCTCGAATATGATCCTAGCTTCCGTGATCTCTGCTGCCGAAAGGGAAGACATGGCAAGCATGTCAGTAATTCCGGAAATTATGTTGCTGCTGGTTGGAGCCGTTACGTATGCGCCGCCATGTGCGCCAACCCGGATCTCAATCAGACCTGAAGATTCAAGCACTCGCAGAGCGTCACGAATGGTAATTCTGCTAACGCCGAATGACGTGCAGAGCTCCCTCTCGGATGGAAGTCTGTCGCCAGGTGAAAGCTGGCCCTGATGTATGAGGGCTCTGATCTGGTTTACTATCGTTGCTGAAATTCTCGCAGAGGTTACTGGACTGAACAATTCTTGCCCAAGATTGCTCGTGCGGCGAGCCGGAGTTGGATTACTCGCCACTCTCTCGGTCCTTCTGTGCATGCATTTCAGATACCTTAGTTGCGCGCGGAACTAAATGTGTTCTCCGCAGGTATTCACTTGACAAAATCCCCTCAAACCGGATAATGGTTCGCCTCCAATTAGCCTAAAACAACCCGCTGCTCAGCTACGATTAGGCCGATACCTTATTACGTATAGTCCGATAATCTATATATAAAAACTTATCACGTTTAATCCTAAAATTTGAAACTCGACGCAATAAATCACTATATGGTTTAGCCTGTATCGCCCTGCGAGTTGGTAAGACGGAGCCTGCTGTCTTCAGCTGGCGCGTGAGCCTGTCCGGGTAAATTAGGTTCGGAAACGGTATGCCAACTCACAATTATGGGTGATACCTCACGGCGAAACCGACACGAAAATCTAATGAGAACTTAGTTTGAATTAGGGGCAGATTATTGACTAATCATCAGTCCACCACTACGCTTCTTGTTGGGAAAATGAATCAGGAGATGACCGGCCGCGAACTCAGCTGAGTTTGGTATTCGCACGTGATCGCTCAGTGATAATCCGATATCGCAGTTTTGTGAAAAATGTGATTGGACTTGCTCGCATTTGCGACCTGCAGACCATGGCGAAAAAGCGGTTCTGATCTGGATTGTACCCGTGGCCTCACCGCGCTGCAATTA
>JAJYFX010000045.1 GCA_021785315.1 Actinomycetes bacterium
GAAATGCTTTTCCACGTAAGAGTTGTAAGCAGTGCAGAATTCAATAATTGGCTAACTTCGCAGCAGCAAAAGGTGACGGCATGACAATCATTGATGAGGAAATTGGTGCCCCTCCTGGCGGTCAAGCCCATCACGACGAAGAGCCAAAAGGCGTTCTTCTCTGGCTAACCTCAACCGACCACAAGATCATCGGCAAGAGCTACATGTACACGTCTCTGGTGTTCTTCATTATCGCCGGAGCGCTTGCAATGCTGATTAGAACTCAGCTGTTCGCACCCAACAATCACTTTGTCTCTCAGCAGACCTACAACGAGCTCTTTACTATCCACGGCTCAATGATGCTGTATCTGTTTGCCGGCCCATTTGCATTCGGTGGATTTGCGAACTACCTCCTTCCTCTGCAAATTGGTGCGCCGGATATGGCCTTCCCCCGTCTCAATGCCTTGTCCTACTGGTTATATCTCACTGGCGGGATCAGTATGCTGCTTGGCTTTCTCACCGCCTCGGGCGCTGCGGCATTTGGTTGGGTCTCTTATGCGCCGCTATCGAACGCGACCAACTCTCCCGGCGCCGGCCCGGACCTTTGGATCGTCTCGATAATGCTGGTTGGATTTTCGGGTATATTTACTGCCGTCAACCTGGTCACCACCACCTTTTATTTGCGTGCCCCTGGACTGACAATGTTCAGGATGCCGATCTTTGTTTGGAACATGCTTGTAACTGGACTCTTGATTTTGATCGCATTTCCCGTTCTGACCGCTGCGCTGATAATGCTCTATGCTGACCGGCACCTGGGGACCCACATCTATTCGGTGGCCGGGGGAGGCATGCCGGTATTATGGCAGAACTTGTTCTGGTTCTTTGGACACCCCGAGGTTTACATTCTTGCGCTGCCATTTTTTGGAATGGTGAGCGAAATTATTCCGGTATTTTCAAGGAAGCCCGTATTCGGGTACAAGGGCCTGGTCTTTGCGACTTTGGCAATCGCAGGTCTTTCGACTGGCGTGTGGGCGCACCACATGTTCACCACAGGTACGGTGCTGCTGCCATTCTTCAGCGCACTGTCGCTCTTGATCGCGGTGCCAACAGGAATAAAGATATTTACCTGGATTGGAACGATGTGGGGCGGCCAGGTGGAGTTCAAGACGCCCATGCTGTTTGCGATAGGATTTATCGTTGTTTTTACAATGGGTGGAATTACCGGCGTTTTGCTGGCGTCCCCTCCGATTGACTTTGCGACCCACGATACCTACTTCGTAGTAGCCCACTTCCACCAGGTGCTGATTGGAACCACGGTGTTCGCCGGATTTGGCGGATTCTTTTACTGGTATCCCAAGCTGACCGGCCGAATGTTCCGCGAAGGCCTGGCAAAGCTGCAGTTCTGGTTGATATTTATCGGTTTCAATGTGACATTTCTTCCGCAATACCTTCTGGGTTTGAAAGGCATGCCTCGACGTATCGCCGAATATCTTCCAGCTGACCATTTCACGACTCTAAACAGGATCTCCTCAATTGGCGCTTACATCACTGGACTAGCATTCATTGTCTGGATGGTAAACATGTGGATCTCGTGGAGAAAGCCGATTCCAGCATCTGCGAATCCATGGGACGGCCACACCCTGGAGTGGGCGGCAGATTCTCCACCCTCGCACCACAATTTTGAAAAGCTCCCCCCAATTAGGTCTCAACGTCCCGTATGGGATATGAACCATCCAGAAGAAGCCGATCACAAAGTAACCCACAATGGCAAGAAGGCTGAGAATATCGAGAAATCGGAGAAATCTCGATGAAAAGCGAACGCGGCGTCTACATGGTTGTCGGGATCTTCTTTTTTGCAATCATGGTGATTTATTTTCTGTGGTCCGGCGAGGCTGGCGGGTCTATCATGCTTTTTGCAGCTGCCGGACTCGGAATTATGCCGGGCCTTTACTTTAGCTGGTGGGTTCGCAGGATGCCCTTGCGGCCCGAAGACCGTCCAGAGGCGACTCTGGCTGAGGGTTCGGGAGCGGTTGGCGCATTTCCGTCTAATACCATCTGGCCTTTTGTATTAGGAATGGGCTCCGCACTTACGGCGCTGAGCCTGGTGTTTGGGGTATGGTTGGCAGTGGTGGGTCTCAGCTTCATTATTTCGACAGTCCTTAATGTAACGCTTGAGTCGCGGCGTGGAGGTTCCGTCTAGCGCAGACCTTTCAGCGCCATTGGAGATAATTCAGGCGATGCAGATCCTAACGCGATCAATTCTCAGCAAATTATTGGCATGAAGAGCTAGGGTTCTACAGATGAGCAGCATCGCGAACTACATCTTTACACTTCACGGCTGGCTGGTCCTGCTCCTGGTCTTCCTGCTTCCTGCTGCAGAGGCCTCTATTTTTCTTGGATTTATTTTTCCGGGAGAGACTGTGGTCATCGTGGCGGGAGTGCTTGCCTTTGAACACCGGGAGTCGCTGGTCTTGATAATGCTGGCCGCATCAGCGGGTGCAATCATTGGAGACAGCATAGGTTATTTTATTGGTAAGAAATGGGGCCGATCATTGATCAACAACAGGCTCTCCCATTTCGTGAAGCCGGCGCATCTAGCTCGCGCAGAAGAGTTCATGGTGCGCAGGGGTGGTCCTGGCGTTTTTGTGGGGCGTTTTACCACCAGTCTCAGGGTGTTGGTTCCCGGCATCTCCGGTGTGGCCGGAATGAGATATCGGACCTTCATTATCTTCAATGTGACGGGCGGAATCGCCTGGGCTGTTTCGATGGCGTTGCTGGGCTATTTTGCCGGCCAAAGCTACAAGCAGGTGGAAAAGGTGGTTGGAGATATATCCTATGTCCTGCTTGGACTGGTGCTTGTTGCAATTGTCGGCTTCGTTGTCTATAGGAAGCGCCGCGAAAGGGCAATAGATGAGAGCTACGAAGCAAAGATGAAGAAGAACGAGAGTTCAACTTAGGAGAGGCTCCGCTCCGCTATCTATTTCCGGAGGCGTCTTCGTATCCTGAGCGACAGAAATGGGATCAGATATGTCCAGGCCGCCGATGGGAGTTGGGGACCAAGCCCAGCTCTGATTGCAGAAACAATGCACGTCTTTGCCCCCTTTGCATCTTTGAGCAACAGGAAGCCTACGAGGTAGCGCAAATAATGCCAGGCCCAGATCTTCTTGAACAGTCTCGGGTTGATGGACATTTCATCTGATTCGCGTGCCATCATCTTTTGCATGGCGAGCATCAGCCGTACCAGGTTCTTTGAGTACCCGCTCTCACTATTGCGGTAAAGGACAAGCGGCTCCTCGATTAGTACAATTTCTCCCAGTTTTGAAAGGCGCAGCCACATATCCCAGTCTTCCGCTCCGTCAAGCTCGCTTCGAAAGCCGCCTAGTTGATCAAGCTGCGCCCGGCGGGCGATTACGGTTGAGGTTTGGAAGCGATTGAGCACCAGGATCTCCGAGGTCCAAAGTTTCTTGGTTGAGACTTCGGCTGGCCTGGCTTTCTGGGAATCCAACAACGGCCTTGCAGTTTCTGTCCAGTTGGAAGCGATTAGAACTGCTTTAGGATTTCTATCAATCTCACTCAACTGGATTTCAGTTTTGTCGTTCGCCCAGTTGTCATCGGCGTCAAGGAAGGCTATCCACTCTGACTTCGCATTCTTGATTCCCAGGTTCCTGGCGGAGGAAGGCCCTCCGTTATGTTTTTTGATCAGGCGCACTTCCGGAAAGTTCGAAGTGACTATTGCGCACGTGTTATCGCTCGATTCGTCGTCGATCACTAAGACCTCGTCAGGCGGGACGCTCTGGGAGTACACAGATTCCAATGCGCCTTTTATAGTTTCCTGTGAGTTGTAGGTGGGAATAACTACGCTGACAGTTGGTCTGGACATAAGTTGATTTGGACTACCATCGGCGGCCAACTCTAATGTTGGAAGCCGTGGCCTTCCCGCTCCTTTTTGCTGCGAAGGCGAAATGTCGATATTAGCTAAATTGTCTGGATTATTTCTATTCCTGTAAATCCTACCATCGCGTATTTAAGGCAAATGACGCATCCCGACAGCGCGCACCATTCGTGGGGAGCCTTGGTCTCAGAGAACCTGCGCGCAATTGTGACAAGTTTCTGGCGAGTTGGCAATTTATAGGGCTTCACCTTGCGGCGTAGGCGCGATCTTGCGAATTGGCTAAGCCCAAAGTCTTCACCGCTTGTTTTGCTGCCTCGACATCATCCAGAAGGATCTTGCGGTTGCCTATCCTCAGACTCTTCTCGTGGCCGCGCCCGACGATGAGCACTGTGTCATTTTCCGAAGCCGAGCTGATGGCAAGACCGATTGCCTTCTCTCGGTCCAATTCGACAGAGATTCGGCCTTCAGGAACGTCAATAGTGCCGGCAATCAGCTGTTCGACAATTGTCGTAGGGTCTTCGTCGCCCGGCGAATCAACGGTGAGAATCACGTGATTTGCGGTTGCAAGGGCTCTGCCGAGCTCTGGTCTCTTGAGCCTGTCCCGGCCCCCTCTTGCCCCGGCAACTATGTAAACCTCGGAGTTTAACGGAGCAAGTGATCTGGCCGTTTCAATCAGCGACCTGATAGCTCCTGGCGTGTGGGCATAGTCGACGATGACCTCGATCTGTTGGCCGAGTTCAATTCTCTGGAATCGCCCGGACACGCTTTCGCAACTCATGATTCCTGCAAGAGCGGCTTTTGTGTCCATTCCCAACAGGTGCAGAGCCAGGAAGGCAGCTGCCGCATTTTGAGCATTGCAAGCACCGACGATAGGAGAGAAGATGTCGGTGCATACGTCGGGTCCTTTTAGAGTGAACAATGTTCCATCATGGGTGATCCTGATGTCCTGGATACGATAGTCGGCAAGTGTTGAGCTACCAAATGTCACGGATGGAACCTGCATCTGATGGCTGAGCCGAAGTCCCCACTCGTCATCTACGCAAATCAAAGCCTTTTTGCACCTGGTTGGTTCAAATAGCCGCGCCTTGGTGGCGAAGTACTGCTCGATGGTTCCGTGATAATCGAGATGCTCGGGCGACAAATTTGTGAATATGCCCAGCTCGAACTGGGTTCCGTCGATCCGGTGCTGGTCGATCCCGTGTGACGAGACCTCCATGACTGCCACTTCCACGTTGTGCTTTAACATTTCCCTAAGGGAATATTGAAGTGATGGAGCTTCAGGGGTGGTGAAAATCGCGGGAATCGATTGGCCATTGATTTTCGTCTCTATGGTGCCTATCAAGCCGGACTTAATTCCAGCGTGCTCGAGAGCATTCTCAAGCATGTAGGAGGTGGTTGTCTTACCGTTTGTTCCAGTTATTCCGATGACCTTCATCTTGGATGAAGGCACTCCATAAACCAGCGAGGAGACCGTTCCCAGAGCGTGGCGCACTGAGGGAACGATAAGCTGAGGCAGTTCGATTGGAAGCTCGCGGGTGACCATGAGCAAGCTTGCGCCGTTTTCGACGGCTTCCTCTGCGAAATCGTGACCGTCGAGGCGGCTCCCCTTCATTGCCGTGAACATATCGCCGGGATTGACCAGACGGGAATCACTTGCTATACCGCGCACTTCCACGTCTGGACCTATCGTCCGTGCTCCCGGTATTTGATTGGCAAGCTGCGAAAGCGAATAACTCAATTGTCCAACCACTCTTGTGCTCTTCGGGAAATTTCTTATAGTCGTATTCTTATCTGTGCTGTATGAGATGAGGATGAAGATGTGGAAATCGGTCTGGTATTTATCCAGACAACAAAGTCTTTCATATCGCGGCTGCGTTGTCAGCCCATCAAGGGCGGTAGGGCTAAATTCTGCTCGTGGCGAGGAGCGAAAGGCGGCACATGAGCGGATGCGATAGCGGGCATCACTAGCTTTCCGTGCAATCTGAGGCTTTTCTGCGGAAATGCCGGTGGTACCTCTAGGCTAGCTAATTAAGAAATTTGCGCCCTCGACAGGATTCGAACCTGCGCACCCGGCTCCGGAGGCCGGTGCTCTATCCCCTGAGCTACGAGGGCACATTAGCCAGAGTAGTGTGGCGAATTCGACCTTCGTCACGGTGCGGACAAGGTATTGATCGAGAATTGATTCCTACGATGGGTTTGAGGTGTTTTGAAAAGGTGGCGGTCAGGTGAGCGGAGCTCGGGAAACTATAGTAGACGCGCTTTGTGGTGCCGTGGAGTATCTCGATCTAAAGGTCGAGCCGACCGAATTCGTCGTTGAAAGGCCGGCCCGTTTGGAGCACGGCGAATACTCGACCAACATCGCTATGGTTTCAGCGAAACTTCTAGGTGAGAAGCCCAGGTCCGTGGCGGAGAAAATATGCACCTATCTGGCCGAGAATCCAATCAAGTATCAGAAGCGAGTGGAAATAGCCGGTCCGGGTTTTATCAACTTGTTTCTGGATTATGGTTATCTGCACGATGAACTGGCTCAGACAGTCGCGCTAGGCGAAGAGTCATTTGCTCTCTCGAAGGTTGGTGACGGCGAAAGAGTCATGCTGGAGTTCTGCTCTGCTAATCCAACCGGGCCGCTGCATGTAGGAAACGGCTGGTGGGCTTCGTACGGAGACGCGTTGGCTCGACTTCTCAGACGCTGCGGCTATCAGGTTTCTACAGAGTATTACGTCAACGACACTGGAGGCCAGATCCGTCGCCTTGGCGAATCGCTTTTGGCGCGCCGGGCGGGACGCGAAGTGGAAGAAGAGGGGTACCAGGGCGACTATGTGACAGAGATGGCTGCACACTACTCAGGTCCCGAAGACGTAGTTGCTGCAGGCACATGGGCGGCGGAAAAGAATCTCACCACCATAAGGAATTCGCTGGACAAGCTGGGAATCCACTTTGATGTCTGGTTTTCACAGGCTTCAATCGAGGAGTCCGGTGCGGTTCAGGAAATATTGGACATGCTTGATGCGCAAGGCCTGATTGTAGAAGAAGGCAACAAGAGGATATTGCTGTCAACAAGATTTGGCGATAGCAGAGATCGCTATCTAGTTAAAGAAGAAGGAGATTTCACATATCTGGCTGGTGACATCGCCTATCACTATAACAAGTTCGTTATAAGAGGATTCCAGCGGGTAATCGACATCTTCGGCGCCGACCATCATGGTCAGGTGGCGTCCCTCAAAGCCGCAATGGATGCAATCGGGGTCGGTTCCGAACACCTGGAGATACTTTTGGGACAAATGGTGTCGCTGCAATCGGGAAGCGACCGTCTCAAGTTTTCCAAGCGCAAAGGGAATCTTATCCCGTTGGAGGATCTTGTAGATGAGTTGGGTCCGTCGGCAACCAGGCTTCTGTCTCTGTCGACGTCAATTGACAGAGCAACTTCAGTCGACGTGGAGAAAGTCAAGGCCCAGTCGATGGACAACCCCGTGTATTACATCCAGTATGCCCATGCCCGCATGGCCTCTATAGAGCGGGTAAGGGATCAGCGGGGAATTGCAATGCCTGATTTGGCCGACGTAGATCTTTCACTTCTGGTTCATCATCGGGAGTTGGCGCTTTTGAGGCAGATCACCTCATTACCGGAAGTTGTGGAAGAGGCCGGGCTCGAACGGGCGCCTTACAAGATTGTCAACTGGCTGAAGGAATTTTCTGGACTATTCCACAGCTTTTATCATGACTGCTATGTCATTTCAGATGCGGTGGAGCTGGAACTGACGTACGCAAGGCTGTATCTTGTGGCAGCGTGCAAGATTGCGATACGTGTTGCCCTTTCCCTGCTTGGCGTTGAGGCTCTGGAGCAGATGTGATGGGTGAGACTGACGGGCTGTTCGGTTATCCGGCAGAAGCGATTGATCCAAGCAGTCCCATTCCCATGTACCTTTTGCCTCAGGGTTGCGGAGTCGGCCGGGACGGTGGCCTATGGATGCGCGGCCAAAAGGTGTCAGACTTGGTTAAAGAGTTCGGCTCGCCTTTATTCATTTACGACGAGGAGCAGATCAGAGCACGCGCCAGGGAGCTAAAGACGCACTTCGGAAATGACGTTGCTTACGCTTCGAAGGCATTTTTATGCAAGGCTATGGCAAGGCTGGTATCCGAGGAAGGTCTGCACATAGATGTGGCTTCCGGTGGAGAGCTAGCGGTAGCGCTAAGTTCTGGCTTTTTGCCGGAGCGGATCGTCATGCACGGCAATAACAAGTCCGTCGCAGAGCTCGAAGCTGCAATCTCTGCTGGCGTGGGCCGCATCGTCATTGATTCGTTCAACGAAATCGACCGTTTGGAGAAGCTTGTTTCAAAGGATGACCCAGTCAAGGTTTGGATCAGGGTGACGCCGGGGGTCGAGGCACATACGCACGAGTTCGTTATGACTGGTCAGGACGACTCGAAATTTGGTTTTGGCCTAGTTTCGGGCGATGCAAAATTGGCCCTTGAGAGGCTTCGGGTATCCGAGAAACTGAAGCTGGTAGGGATACACGCCCACATTGGAAGCCAAATTTTCGCGTTGGAATCCTTCATGAAAGAGGTGGAGATGCTGGCCCCCTTCTTTGCATCCTCGGAGGTCGAAGAACTTAACCTTGGCGGAGGCTTGGGAGTTCCCTACCTTGCGGGAGAGCCAATCATCGAGTTTGGAGATTGGGCCGCTTCGTTGAAAGAGAGCGCCAGACTGGCAGGCATACCTTCTACCGCCAGAATCATTGTTGAACCCGGTCGTTCGTTGGTAGGACCGACTGCAATCACGGTGTACGAGGTTGGAACAATCAAAGAGATTCCGGGAATACGCACTTACGTGAGTGTCGACGGTGGTATGAGCGACAATCCAAGACCGGTACTTTATGACAGCGGCTACGAGATCTTTGCGGTCGAGAACGTGTCGGCGCGCCGTGACAGGCCCGTGACGATTGTTGGCAAGCACTGTGAATCGGGAGACGTTCTGGTCAGAGATGGTCAATTACCCTCATCTACAAAGGTGGGAGATTTGATTGCCACCCCGGTCACTGGAGCCTATGGCTACTCAATGGCGTCAAACTACAATAAGGTTGGCCGTCCGGCGGTCGTGTTTGTAAACAATCAGGGATATCGGCCAGTGCTGCGCAGGGAGACCGTGAGTGACATGCTTGCGCTGGATATTGAATGAGGATTGCCGAACACCTTTGTACGGTCAGTACGGGTGCTTTCAGTTAGGCGCAATTGCCTGATAGCAATGAGCGTGCCGCATGGAGGCGCTAAGTTGGAGGGGTGAGTTCTATACCGGTTCGTTTGGGAATACTGGGTTGTGGCAACGTAGGAGCCTCTCTTGTCAAGATCATCCTCGAGGGCCAGAGTTTGATCGAGTCGCAAACT
>JAJYFX010000046.1 GCA_021785315.1 Actinomycetes bacterium
CGCGGTCAAGGCACTTGACCGGGCGGGCGGCTTGAAGAAGCTTGTGGTAAGCACTTATCAGGCGGTGTCTGGCGCCGGGCTAGCGGGGGTTACCGAGCTGGCGCAGCAGCTGAGCGACAAAGAAGGCCAGCTGATGTGGCTTGCATACGACGGCCGCAGCGTGGATTTTGGAAAACCCACGGCGTTTGCTGGGCCGATTGCGGCCAATGTGCTGCCAATAGCAGGAACTCTTGTGGACGATGAGACCAACGAAGAGCACAAATTTCGCGACGAGTCGCGAAAGATCTTAGAGCTCTCGAATCTCGAGGTGAGCGTGACCTGCGTGCGGGTGCCGGTTTTCACCGGACATTCGGTGTCGATCTATGCGGAACTGGGCAAGGAGCTCAGCACGTCCGAGGCAATCGCGGCGATATCGTCGGCGCCGGGGGTCAAGGTCGTGGATATTCCGACTCCGCTCGACTCCGCTGGAAGAGATTATTGTCTTGTAGGCAGGATTCGCAAAGATCCGGGTTCTCGACCAGCTGTAAGTTTCTTCGTCTCTGGCGACAACCTGCGCAAAGGGGCAGCTCTTAATGCGATCCAGATTGCCGAGTCGATCATAGACGCCAAGGCCTGATCGCCTTTGCGCCGCGTTATCCCCTCGACTTTCCAGGGACCATCGCATGAAATCTAAATTAGCCGGCCGCTGCTGACGGCAACGAAAATCTATTCAGGCTACTTCGAGCGATCGTTTCGCCAGACCCCAAAAGAATCCGTCGATTATCGTGTTCGGCTTGGCGTGGGGATCCTGGGCAGCGCCGACTACTACAAAGAGGGGAGCTAGATGCTCGGTTGTGGGGTGGGCATAGGGCATTCCCGGCGCGCTTTCAAAGTTGACGAGCACATCTAGGTCGCCGGATTCCAAAGTCTCCTTTGCCCACGCATCGAATTCGACCGACCATCCCGGCGCCTTTGCGTTTGGCGTGAATTCCCGCAGGAACCGGAGACCATGGGTCATGAAGCCTGATCCAACGATCAGCACCCCCTCGTCGCGCAACGGGCGTAGCCGAGTCCCCAGACTGATCAACTCCGCCGGATCCAGTGTTGGCAGGGATAGCTGTAAAACCGGGATCGAGGCGTCTGGGTACAGAACCTTAAGCGGCACCCATGAACCGTGGTCCAGGCCTCGATCGGGATGCTGATAGAGGGAGTAACTTTTGGGAATTATGGAAGCGACTTGTTTTGCGAGCGCGCTTGCATTCGGCGTCGGGTAAGTCATCTTGTAAAAGCGGTCTTCGAAGCCCCAAAAATCGTATACCAGAGGCGTAGACGCTTCAGGCGAGCTAAGCGCTAGTGGAGCCGCTTCCCAGTGCGCAGAGATGACAAGGATCGCTTTTGGCAACGGCATGGAAAGCGACCACTCGGCAAGCTGGCTGGTCCATAGCGGGTCGTCAAGTAGAGGCGGCGCTCCGTGTCCAAGATAGATGGCCGGCATGCGTAGCCCTGGTGCTGTCTGATTCCTGACCTGTTCGCTCATGTGGACTCCAAATTTCATATTGCGTTGGTTGGGTTTGCGCATATCTCAACATTATCTGGGCCTGATTTATTTCTTGTGCGCACAAAACGGGCAAATCATGTCTTTGAGAGTGTTTCCAGCCTGATTGGTATATTCGTCAGCTGGTAGATTTGTAATCTGGAATAATAAGGTGCACTCAACTGCGAAATATAATAAGGAAGGACTCTGCTTGAGACCATCTATATCATCCACTTCGACCCGGACATTTCTTGTCATTCCGGCGGTCGTGATGGCTGAACAGCTACTTTCACGACGAAAACTGCACCTTAAATTCCTACCTTTGCTTGCATGGGGCTATCTGCAGTACCGCCTGACCGGCAATTATCGGGAGAGGATAGGCGGTGGGCCGCCGGGAATGTCGCAGGGATTTCCAGAAGGGATCGTCACATCCGGAATCTATCGATGGACCAGAAATCCAATGTACCTAGGGCACATTATATTTCTTAGCAGCCTGACCCTACTCACTCGGTCCCCAGTTGCTCTTGCCACCTTTTCTGCCCTCGTACCCTGGTACAACGAGAGAGTCAAGAAAGATGAAGCGCGCTTGACGGAGAAGTTTGGAGAAACTTATCTGGAATACAAAGAGCGAGTGCCACGCTGGGTCGGAATACCGCAGGAGCTCAGCAAGATTGTTGAAGACTCGAAGGGCAAGCTTCACAGCGTTTGAGTTCGCTGGCTGACTCCAAACAGTCGCTCGTGGCTTGGCCTTTGGATATTTGTTTGAGTTTGGAGTTCTTAAAGCGTTCCGGTTGCGAGCTGGAGAATAAGGCTTGCGCCGGCGACCAGCACCCAGAGAATTGCTCCCAGCGCTAAAGGTCTCAGGCCTGCTTGCTTGATCTTGTCCATTCGAGTGGATAGGCCAATCGAGCCGAGGGCGACCGTGATCATGAATTGAGCCAAGGTAGACAGTCGCGAGTGCCATGCGTTGGGAATCAGCCCGAAGCTGTTAAGGAAGACCGCGACCAGAAACCATCCTATGAACATAGGAAAGATTTGGCGAATATGCTTGAAGTGACTGGTTTTGACGGTGCGGCCGGAAGGATCGCCCGTAATCTTAGAGCGCCAGATTGCCAATGCCACGGTGATCGGAATTATCATCAGTGTTCTGGTGAGCTTTACTATGACTGCATATGAGGTCGCGGCTGGTGAGAAAATCGATGCGGCTGCGACCACTGAGGACATGTCGTTTACCGCGGTGCCGGCCCAGAGACCGAAAGCGTGTGGCGCAAGCGACATCAGGTGTCCAAGAGTGGGGAACGTGAGTACGGCCAAGATATTGAAGGTAAAGATCGTCGCAATGGCGTAAGAGACGTCAGTCTCCGGAGCATTGATTACCGCGTCGGTCGCCGCGATAGCCGAAGCACCGCAAATTCCAGTGCCAACCCCTATCAGGGTCCTGAGGTCTTTGGGAATCTTCAGCGCTCGTCCCGCCAGCCATGCTCCGATCAGCGCAACGGATAGAGTTCCCAGAAGGACCGGGAACGAGGCTGTTCCGGTTGACACGACTTGGCGCAAGGAAAGCCCGGTACCAAGCACTACGATCGAACCTTGCAGAATTGCCTTGCTGGAGAATGAAAGTCCGGGCTGCAGCTTGGGTGAATGAGTTCGAATGCTCGCAAATATAATCCCAGCCACAATTGCAAAGACCGGCGCTCCAACGATGGGCGCCAATTTGCCAAGAACGGTAGCGACGGCTGCAAGGGCTATTGCTACGGTAAGTCCTGGAACTATTTGACGAAGGCTGGCTCGTTTTGAATTTCTGGGTTTTTTATCTTCAAGCGAAGACTCGCTTAGGTTCGAAATGGTAGATGGATTTGCCATGGATACAGTATTAGGGTGTCTCGCGTTCCTTGTTGCCTTGAATTAATTAGCAACCTATAAGCTTGCCTTATGCCCCTTCAATTGCCGGTGCCAGACTTGGTGTCGCTCGATTTGCTGCGCAGCGTAGGCGAGTTTGGGTCGATCCGCCAGGCTGCCATTGTTCATGGTGTCAGCCAGCCTGCGGCGAGCATGAGGCTCAGCTCTTTGGAAAAGGTACTGGGCCTGACTCTTTTGAACCGTTCTACGGGGCGTGCCCAACTCACCCCTGCTGGAGTTGCTGTCGTGGAGTGGAGCGCACCGATTCTCGAGGGTGTAGCCGATTTGCTGAGAGCTACTCATGCGCTGCGTCAGCAGGGCCAAACTAGTCTTAGGTTGGCGGCAAGCATGACGGTTTCGGAGTACCTGGTGCCTGTCTGGCTGAGCAAGCTCGGATCGGCCGGCATGGATATCTCTGTGTCGCTTCAGGTGGGCAATACCGAACGCATAATCGAGACAATTAGAGCCCAAAAGGCGGATATCGGTTTTGTTGAAGGTTGGAGTGTGGCTCCGGAATTTAGCAGCACCATGATATGTAGTGACGATTTGATTGTAATTGTGGCGCCTGGGCATCCCTGGGCTAATCGGAAAAAGATTGTGACCGCTAGGGAACTGGCTTCAACTCCCCTGATCGTGCGAGAGGTCGGTTCAGGAACCAGGGAAATTCTTGATAAGGCGCTGGAAGCCCAGGGGTTGAAGACTTTGCCGATGGTAGAACTCGGATCAAACGTGGCAATTAGATCCATGGTTAGTTCCGGAGTCGCTCCGGGCGTACTCTCTAGGCTTGTCACTAAGGCGGAGGTCGAAAGCGGCCGGTTGGTGATCGTCAAGACAAAGGGGATCGCCCTCGATCGATCAATAAGGGCCCTCTGGTCTAAAAGCTCGGACATGAACGAACTGGCAAGAAGCTTTCTAAAACTGGTGGGCCGATGGTATCGAAATGGTGAAATTCAATAGTTCGATAACAACCGCTTGAGGACGATTTTTGTCTTGGCCGAAAAGTCCATTCTGTTCGAAACTGCTTGGCAGTCTGTTGTCAGTTTGCGCGAGGAATAGTAGGTGCGTTCGCGGTGTTCAGTCTTGAGAGGGCTTTAGAACCAACGCGACATTTTTAAGGAGTTCGACATGCCAGCTATTTCTGTGGACAATATTCTGACCCTGCCTCGAATCCCCCGGGTGGACAAGGGAGTGCTAAGGGAAAGGTCGGTGAAGTCTGTTACCACAGCCCCCAGCGGATTTGAGGGCGAAGGCTTTCCGGTCCGGCGGGCATTTGCCGGGGTAAGCATGAATGAGATCGACCCGTTCGTTCACATGGACCAAATGGGGGAAGTCGACTACTCGCCGGGAGAAGCCAAGGGTACCCCTTGGCATCCGCACCGCGGCTTTGAAACAGTAACGTACATAATCGATGGAACTTTCGTCCATCACGATTCGAACGGGGGCGGCGGAACTATCACGAACGGCGATACCCAATGGATGACTGCTGGCGCTGGCATACTCCATATAGAAGCGCCGCCAGAGCATCTTGTGTTGGCCGGCGGACTTTTTCACGGGATTCAGCTGTGGGTGAATCTGCCTTCTGCAAACAAGTTCAGTCCACCTGCGTATCAAGATATCAGGGCCAAGGAAGCTACTCTGGTCTCTTCGTATGATGGGGGCGTCTTTTTGCGGGTCATAGCCGGTGATGTGACAGGTTATAAGGGTCCTGGTTCTACATTTACCCCGATAACCTTGGTCCACGCCTCTGCAAGTCCAGGTGCGACCCTTGAGCTGCCATGGAGAAGTGATTTCAATTCTCTCGTCTACGTGCTGGCAGGTAATGGGAGTGTTGGAAAGGACCACCGGCCGATTCAGACCGGTCAGTTAGTCGTATTTGGCGAAGGTGACTGGATCTCGGTTAGCGCTGACGCCAAGCAAGATTCAAGGGCAGCGGACCTCGAGCTTCTAATCCTTGGCGGACTTCCGATTCGTGAAAAAGTAGTGCATTACGGTCCTTTTGTAATGAACAGCGAGGATGAGATTGTCAAGGCTCTCGAGGATTACCAAGCCGGGAGGCTGGGACGAATTCCGGCAGCACAGATGCCTCACAGACAGGTTGGTGACCTCGAGATTTCATGAAGATTTCCGCCTGGTGAAGTTATGTCCGGGTTGATTGGCGATTCTGGGGCCTTGCTGGTTGCCACCTCCGACTGATGGGGACCCGGCCTGCTTATACTGGTTACTGCGAACTAGTCGCAATTATGAAATCCAAGCACCGCCCGGGTCCGAGGTCTGTCGCAAAGGTGAAAATTTTTGATGGTACCTAAAACCCAGGATAAAGCGCCTAACGCTCTGAAGCAGAATCTCAAGATGGCCGATTTGGTGGCCCTTTCTGTTTCAAGTGTTGGACCTCTGTTCTCTATTGCTGCCACGGGCGGCGTGATGGCCGCAAATGCGGGGCTATGGACCATTCCGTCAATCGGACTAATTGCGATCCCGTTTATTCTGGCGTCGTTCATTTTTAGACTGCTGAATAGGCACTTTCCTCATGCCGGAGCATCGTATCACTGGTCTGCCAGGGTGTTGGGAATCAGGGCTTCACGTTTTCAAGCCTGGGTCTTGATACTGGCATATTTCGCTTCAATACCGCCAATCATCATCCCCGCGGCAAACTACACGCTGAATCTGATTTTCCCTTCATATCACCCTTCCACCTTCGCCGAGATAATCGCGGCAATGTTTTGGTCGGGGTTTGCATTGATTCCGCTGTTGAGGGGCTCACGGCCAACGGCTAAGTTGACGCAGATTTTTTTGGCAGTTGAGATTCTATCCGTCCTGGCAATCGTCGTATTGGCCATTTCCAGGTGGCATGCCATCTCCGTGCCGATGCACTTCGGGAAGCCGCCAATCGGGGGAATGATCGTTACGGCCGTGGTGGCGGCAACGATTCTTGACGGGTGGGAGATCGACAGCTATGCGTCGGAGGAGGCAGTCAATCCAAAGGGCGATCCTGGCATCGGCGGGATTGTCGGTGCGTTGTTGGCCCTTGGCTTTTATGCGCTGATGTATCCCCTGATGTTCGGTGAGACCCCATTGGGTTTATTATCTGGCGCGGCAAACCCGATGTCAGTCTGGGCGCAGCGCCTGTTGCCTCATGCGTCTTTTCTGATGCTTATTCCAGTCTTGGCCTCAACCGCTGGAGGCCTTTGGCTTACTTCATTCATCCTGATTAGGGCCATGCATGCCATGGGGCGAGAAGGCCTGGTCTTTAGGGCCTTTGGGCAGGTGAACAACCGGGGGATCCCAGGAATTGCGACGATTGCTACCCTGGGGGCAGCTTTTGCGGTGACGCTTTTGCAAAGTCTGTTTTCCACTTTGAGTTCTTTCTTTGGTCTGGTGCTTTCGACGGCTGGATTTTTTCTGGTGGCGGAGTTCTTTCTGGATTCGGTCACAGCTTCGGTGTTCCTCTTTAGGATGCACACTTCGAGGGTTGATGGAGTTTCCCACAAACACCGGGTTTTGCTGGCAGGTTCGGTAATTTCTGCCTTGACCTTTCTTATGTTCATGATCGGGTTCTTCATCTTTGGGCCAAAGGCCATCGGAGGTTCCGTCGATTACGTCGTGGGGATTCTGATCGCGATGGGCATTGCATTTGTGTTCCTAGTCAAACGGCATACGGTCATATACATGTTCCATGGAAACGCAGCTGCACCCCAGACTGAAGATGAATCGACTGACTCCGTGGATGTGACCGAGGCCTGAATCCATTGACAGGTTGCGCGGGAGACGCAGCTTCAAACACGCCTGGTCTTGCGCAATGGTCTCCTGGCTATTAGCGATGATCTATGTCAGATTGCGGCCATGGAGGTTCTTGACGATGGAGGTTGGGGGTGAAGAAGATCACGAAGCGGTCTTAGGCTCGTACGACCTCAACTTCTTGAACCGCCCGGTGCGGACCCCCATGCCGGGTGAGGTGGAAGGGGGGCAGCCATGAGGTTGCTGCAATGGCGATCAGTGCGGGCAGGTTTGTCAGTTCCGCCGAGCTGTGCGGGTGGCAGGAGCTGTGCACTAAATGCATGCTCAAGTTACCGCCGGCCCTGCTCGACATTGCCAGATGAACCTGCGACCCGCGGTGTTGCTGGTCGGGAAGGCGGGACTTGAACCCGCGGCCTCAGCGTCCCGAACGCTGCGCGCTACCAAGCTGCGCTACTTCCCGTGATACAAGAAAGCCGCACCGGCGGCTCAGATAGATACTAGTTGGGATTCAACTCAATTGGCAGGTGCAAAAGCCGGGTCTTCATATCGGCCGGATTCGAGCACCGAGGTAACGGCACGCTTGATCTTGAGCGAATCCAGCGGTTTAATGACAAAGCCATCCGCGCCCGAACGTCGAGTCATGAATACATCTGCGTCTCGGTCCAGAAGTACAAGAACTTTGGTTGGCTTAATTCTGCCGGCTTTTTCGCCCAGCCTTATGTCTAGGGTGATTGCAGTTGCCCCCATGTTGCCTATCTGCAGATCGAGTATTACAAGATCTGGACTTTCGTCTTCAAGGAGCGATATCAATTCGCTGCCCGAAGACAGCTCGACCACATCGTGGGTGGACCCCGCTATAGCTGAACTCACCGAGTTCTTCAAGTTTTGCGAGTCGGAAACTATGTATATCAATGGCACGGTAAAAAACCTACTTTATTTTTGCGGAAATTGCATTTTCATGGCACAACAGAATTTACAAACCTCGACTTGGAATCTATCAGAACTTCTCCGATCTCCTGGATTTCGCTAAGAGATCCTATATCATGAGACAGCTGCGGAACTAAAATATGCCTCCTGCTGTCTACTATCAACGCGAGTCTAGAAAGCTCACCTAATTCGGCTGACCGCAGTTTGATCAGATAATCGAGATTTTCCTGTATTTCCCCTGGCAAATTTTGATGATCGCCATCATTTGCTTCTCCGAAGTCTGGCGTTACCCTATTGGAAATCACCAGGTCCACCTCAAGATCGAATTCTCCCAGTCTTGAAGCGAAATATAGCGCCTCGTCGACCGTGTCCTTGTGGGTCCCGGTGACCAGGACAAAAGATGTCGACTTCTGAGCCAAAAGATCTTGAACTTCGCCGGCGCGCTCTTTGAACCCAGCTTCCATGCCCTCGAATGCCTGAAAAAACTCTGCGGCATCGCTCACTACTTGGGATCCCACCACCTTTGAAATGGTTCTAAGCAGCATGCGGGTCGCAATTGTTACCGGGCGAAATACGCTTTGGCTGGGGGAAATGAGAAGCCTGAAGAATCTGTTCTCTAAAAAGCCAATCAGTCGCTTAGGTGCATTTAGGAACTCAATTGCATTTCTGGCGGGAGGAGTATCCACAACTAACAGGTCAAATCGTTGGTCGGAGGCAAGTTCATGGAGCTTCTCCATTGCCATGTACTCCTGGGTCCCGGACAGATTTTCAGTCAGATTTTGATAAATGGAGTTATGAAAGATTTTCTCCATCTGTTCGGGGGAAGTGGCAAACCTCTGGACCAACTCGTCGAAGGTCGAATTGGCATCGAGCATGACAGCCCACAAGTCGAGATCGGATGAGGTCTCGATCTTTTTTGGGGTATTCTCGAGTTCGTCAAGTCCCATGGCATCTGCCAAACGCTTGGCTGGATCGATTGTCACCACGCATACGCTTCTCCCGGCTTTGGCTGCCATGTATCCGAGCGCAGCTGCAGTCGTGGTCTTTCCCACGCCTCCGGTTCCGAGACAGATGATCACTTTGGACTCTTTGAGCAGTTCAAGACTCACGGCCCGACCCGAATTCTGGACGCGATAACGTCAGC
>JAJYFX010000047.1 GCA_021785315.1 Actinomycetes bacterium
GAATGTCCGTGGGATAAGGAACAGACACATCAATCGCTCGCCGCTCATTTGATCGAGGAGAGCTATGAAGTTGTGGATGCGATCGATAAGTTACCGACAATCGAGACTCGCGAAAATGAGGAAGCTCTGTTCGAGGAGTTCAAGGGCGAACTCGGTGATCTGCTGGTTCAAGTCTACTTCCATGCCAATCTAGCGATGGAAGAATCACGTTTCGACTTGGGCGATATAGCCGAAACGGTGACCCGGAAACTGATCCGACGACATCCGCACGTATTCACGGAACTCCAAGTCAGTGGATCTGAGCAGGTAATTGCGAACTGGGAAAAGATCAAGCAGACCCAAGAAGGGCGCACCAGCGTGCTTGAGGGTATTCCGCAGTCGTTACCCACGCTGCTTCTGGTTTCAAAGCTTTTGCGTAAAGCAACTGCCGTGGGCCTGGACCTCCCTAGCGCGGAGGATTCAGCGAATGAAATCTCCAGAGTGTGGCAAGGACTTTTGTCGGCAATGTCGATCGGCAGAGCTGGATCCTCTGACGAGTTTGGGGAGCTTCTCTGGTGGATAGCGAATCTTTCGAAACAGATTGGCATTGACCTTGAATCAGCTTTACGATCTAGAACAAGAGAATTTATTGAAGCTATTCAAGCAGCGGAGTCATAGGGACTAAGGCTTGCCCGCCGGTATGTGTCTTGTTGTTATCGGGATGCGCCGCTCGGTTTGGCGCTAATAGAAGGAGTCAAGTTTCGTGAGCATAATTGAGTCGGTAGTCGGTCGTGAAGTACTTGACTCCAGAGGCAATCCAACTGTTGAAGTCGAAGTGGTTCTTTCTACTGGCGAGATTGGCAGGTCGATTGTCCCGTCAGGTGCTTCGACGGGAGCATACGAGGCGATCGAGAAACGCGATGGAGGTTCTCGCTACCTGGGCAAAGGGGTGCTTGGGGCTGTGGAACACGTCAATGTCACCATTGCGGAAGTGGTGGTCGGGATGGACGCGCTTGATCAACGTCATCTGGATGCCTCAATGATCGCACTTGATGGTACCGACAATAAGAGAAACCTTGGTGCAAATTCCATTTTGGGTGTTTCGCTGGCTGTGGCAAAAGCAGCTGCAGATTACTGTGACCTTCCGCTCTATCGCTATATCGGAGGAGTGAACGCCTCGGTACTGCCAGTTCCCATGATGAACGTAATCAATGGTGGTGTCCATGCAGATAATTCAATCGATTTTCAAGAGTTCATGATCATGCCGGTCGGAGCTGCCTCATTTGCAGAGGCGCTGCGATGGTGTTCGGAAACATACCATACCCTGAAAGGCGTCCTTTCAAGGCGTGGCTTGTCGACGGGCATTGGCGACGAAGGCGGCTTTGCACCAAATCTTCAGAGGAACGAGGATGCCATCGCCGTGCTTATAGAGGCAATTCAGGCAGCCGGAAGGGTTCCGGGCGATGAGATCGCGATAGCGCTTGATCCCGCGTCGACTGAGTTCTTCAAGGATGGTAAGTACACGCTTTCTGGTGAAAACAGGACCCTTGATTCTAGTGAAATGGTCGATTACTGGGTACAGTTGGCCAAGAAATACCCAATCGTGTCGCTTGAGGATGGAATGGCAGAAGACGACTGGGATGGCTGGGCGCTGTTGACTGAGAGAATGGCTGATTCGATTCAGATCGTGGGCGACGACATCTTCGTCACAAATGTCACCAGACTCGTCAAAGGAATCGAAATGAAGGTGGCAAACTCGATTCTGATCAAGCTGAACCAGATAGGGTCGCTAACTGAAACTATCGAGACTGTCAGTTTGGCTGCGAGGAGCGGCTATACGAACGTCATTTCTCATAGGTCCGGTGAGACCGAGGATACGACCATAGCTGATTTGGCAGTCGCATTAAATACTGGACAAATTAAGACTGGCGCACCCGCGCGCTCTGATCGTGTGGCAAAATATAATCAGCTACTTCGCATTGAGGAACAGCTGGGCCAGAATGCCAAGTTTATGGGTTTGTCTGCCCTGGCAGGGAGAAAGCGAGGATAGGGTTTGTTCAAGTACGGCAGGGTGGTGACGATTGCGGTTGCGCTTATCGGCATAGCTGTGTATCTCCTGGCCGTCTTTCCAACTCGCTCTTTCATGCTTCAGAGGCAACAGGTCAAAAGTACTGTCTCCCAAGTCAGGGCGGTTCAGAACTCAAATCAGATCCTGCAGCAAAAGATCGGGTCCATGAATTCGCCATCAGAAATTGAAAATATTGCGCGAAGCCAGTATGGACTTATTAAGCCTGGCGAGAAGGCATTTGTCGTCCTTCCTCCCAGTTCATCAACTACATCCACAACGTCTGTCAATCAGGCAAACAATTGAGTTTTAGCTGAACCAGCCTCGGCCCAGGGTCTTGGGAGAGTTCTTCGGCGGCCGTATTTCATTGGTAATGGATTTAAATCACTTATTTATCCCATTTGCCAGCCGATTTGTGAGTTTGTAGCGGAAACGTATAGGTTATTACGCGATGAACAAAGTAAATGAGATTTCGGCTGCGACTAAGGATCGAGATTCTCTGGAGCGCAAACTGCGCGTGCTAGCTTTGACGACGCTGATTGCGACCTATCTTTTGATCGTTCTTGGCAGCACTGTTAGAGTCACGGAATCTGGGATGGGGTGCAATGGCTGGCCGTTGTGTTCCGGCCAAATCGGTCCAATCGATCAGTATCATCCTTTACTCGAGCAATCCCATCGCTATTTGGCCACCATAGTGACCATACTAATTTTCGCAATTGCAGTGATCACGTGGAGAGCAGGTGCAAGGGCCTACTATCTGAGGGGTCTCAGTGTTGCCGGAGTTGCGGTGATCGCTGTTCAGATCATTCTTGGGGCAATAACGGTTTTTACCAATAACGCTCCCGTCACTGTTGCACTCCACCTTATCGTGGGGCTTATTTTCCTCGCAATAACAACCATGACCGTGGTTAGGGCATTCGCGGGAAGCAAAAGTTCCTGGAATCCAATAGGAGCACTGGACAAGACTGCCATCTGGGCGGTAGCGGGTATTTTTCTTGTTCTGATTTCCGGATCTCTTGTCGTCGATGGCGGAGCGGAAGCGGCGTGCCCGTCTTGGCCGGTGTGTATCGGTTCGCACGCACAGGGTGGTTTGATCGATCTTCAGCTCATTCATCGCGGAATTGTGCTGATTGGGTCGGTACTCGCGCTCGTTTACCTGCTGAAGATAGTTCGAGACAAAACAAGGACGGCTCCTCACCACACACTTGCATTGTTGGGAGTCTTAGCGTTAATTTTGCAAATCATAGCCGGTGCGATTGTTGCTCTGCTGAAGGCCCCCGATGTCTTGGCCGACATCCACCTTGCCTTGGCTGCAGCATTGTGGGCCGTGGTAGTGGCCACTGCGGCGGTTGGGGAAATTCGTATTTCTAGCCGAGCCGAGCGGTAAACCACCGTTAAGGCAGGCAGTGAAGCGAGAGGTTGTGCCCGGCGTTGTTCTAATGCGTCATTGCGAGGCCCCTTTCGGGCCTGCCAAGCCATACCAGGTCAGTGGATGATCAGCCTTTCAAGCCATTAGCTGGAAATACTATGGCTACCTAACTGCGAGGCAAAGGAACCTTGCCGCTTCGTGTTCTTGGTTAAAATACAAAGCTGCCCCCAATTCAATGAGGGCAGCTTTGTTACCATTACTGCAGATGCTATGGAGAAACCTCCTCCAGGTCTTTGCCCCTTGTTGATGGCGCAAGTTGCACAACGACGGCTGCGACAATAAGAAATGCGCAGATCAGCATCAGTGCGCCAAGTGGCGACATCTTCGGCACTAGTGGAGCAATAACGAGAATTCCGATTCCGCCGCCGATGTGACCGACGCCATCGACCAGCCCAAACCCAGTAGTCCTGGCCCGGCTCGGGAAACATTCTGCGGATAGAGCATAAGTTGGTGAAACCCAAATGTTGAAACCTAAGAATACGATTCCTGAACCAAGGAAGCTAAGTGTTAGATCCTTTCCAGCTTCTGCGACGAGAATTCCACCTATCAGCGTAATTACCGCAGCTATTGGAAGCCAATACTTTCGTTCTATGGAGTCAGCGTAAACGGAGGTGATTAGGGCTCCAAGAATGAATCCCAAAACTCCGACACTGACAATGACACCTGCTTCGGGTGGCGGATAATGTATCGAAGTGAGCACGGATGTGAAGCCAGCTGCAAACGAGTAAACAGTCACATAACCGATCAGCCAGGTGATCACCATGATGAATAACCTGCGTAGATAGACCGGGTTTTTGAAGATTTCCGAGTATGGGCTTCGGTCTGTTTGCTTGACTTCAACTGGAACGTACGCCGCTGGAATTGCCAGAGGTCCTTCCCTGCGCTCAGCGAAAGCTTCCATCTTTTGTGTTATTGCGTTGGCTTTGTCAAGCTTTCCCTGCCCTACCAGCCATCTTGGTGACTCGGGGAGTTCGAACCTCAGAATAATGCCAATAAGGGCCAGAAGTGCGCCGATACCATACAGGTACCGCCAGCCATCCCCGAAGCTTTTGCTCGCCATGGCGAACGGAAGGCCGGTGGGCCAATGTGACGAGGGTGTCGTCAGAAGGAGTCCTAGCCATATGGCCAGGAAGGCTCCAAGTGCCGACATGATGAAGATCATAGATGTGAACCGTGCCCGTGACTTGCTGGGCGCAACTTCACCGATGTAGGTGTTCACAACCGCCAAATCCGCGCCAATGCCAATTCCGGTAATGATTCTGGATATTATGAAATTGGTATAGTCCGGTGACAGTGCTGTGTACAGGGAACCTATTCCTGTTATCAACATAGTGACAAGAAGCATGTTCCTTCGTCCAATTCGGTCACATATCGGGCTAAGCACCAGAGTCCCAACCACGTATCCTGCGACATTCAGGAAGACGGGTAGCGACAACGATGAAAGTGCCGTTTCCGGAGTACAGCCTGGTTTAAGAACCGAACAAGTCTGGATGAACGACACATTTATATCGAATATGTCAAAGAAAGTGAACAGAAAACCTACCCCAATGATTACGAGATAGAGATAAGACATCGGCCAGACGCTGAGTCTGTCCAGTCTTGCAATGACGCCGCGTACCGCTTCGTCAGAAGCTTCACCGGCGTTTTCTTGAGTGCGCATTTCCCCTCCTAGCACTAAATGCGTACTATTATGTGGCAGGTAATTCTCAGGTTTGGTGACGTGGCAATGACCCACGATGCGCCAATGAGATTTCCCCCTAATGGGACTGAATGTTAACAGAAGTTTTCGACAGCACCAAACGACGGGGTAAGATTTTCGCTGTGCAGAAAATTAGCAAGTACGGCATTGGTTCAGTCGAGCATGCTCTCGAGCTGCTACTGATACTGTCAAGAAATGAGACAGTCGGTGTTAGCGAAGTGGCAGACGCAATAGGAATTGCGCCGTCAAGCGCCTACAGATTGCTGAAGACATTATGCAGCTGCAACTTTGCTGTTCGTGCTCCCCACAGGCGATACGGCAGGGGTCCTGCTTTCTTTTGGCTGGGTGAGGGAAGCATCCAGACTCATAAGTCCTTGAGAAAACTGCTAGGACCTTGGTTAGATGATATTACTAAGGATCTCAATGAAACATCGCATCTAGTGGTCTTGGAAGGGTGCAGCATAAGGTTCCTTATGAGCGTTGAGGCCAACAGGGATTTCCGGGTGACATCGAGGGCTGGCAGACTCTATCCGGCGCATAGGACATCAAGCGGAAAGGTGCTGCTGAGCAATTTGTCAGATGACGAAGTCCTGGACTTATATTCGTCCTACAATTCGGCTGCCGCCAAGGAGGTCCTTGGCAATTTCGATCATTTTCGCAAAGAGTTGCAGAAAACCCGAGAACAGGGCTTTGGTCTCAATCTAGAGGAAAGCGAGGCCGGCCTGGTGTCGGTGAGCTCCTGTGTCATGACGTGGACGGGAAAACAGATTGCAGCTTTCTCAATTTCGATGCCGACCGTGAGGCTAAAGATGTCCGATACCGATAAGATCGGCCAGCGGATGAAAGAGTATGCTGCCAAGGCTGCCAAGTCGCTCTGAGCTTTGAGTGCAGCGGTGCGGTGCATGTTATCGCTGTGCTCTTTTTTGGACCCGATCGCGATTATGCGGGGTTTACCTATGCCGGGTTCGAGGCTATTGTTGTCACCGTTACTATGTCATCTTCACAGTACTTGCCCTGTTCTCGCCGAGGCGTCACTAGTTTTCCAAGTAAGTCTGCGATAATGTTGGCACGGCTCGTTTTGGGCTTCAGTTGTGCTGGGATTGGCCTTAGCGTTTGGGGGAGAGGATGAAGATCACTACCATTGTCAATGGTCGCTCTTATTCGAAGGATGTAGAGCCTCGAACCCTGCTCGTCCACTATCTAAGGGACGGGCTGGGACTCACTGGAACCAATGTCGGGTGTGACACCTCTTCATGCGGAGCATGCACAATTCTCCTAAATGGTGAATCGGTGAAGTCGTGTACCGTGTTGGCAGTGCAAGCTGACGGAAAGGAATTGGTCACCATCGAAGGGATGGCCACCGAGTCCGGTCTTCATCCGATTCAAAAGGCATTTCAGGAAAACCACGGCCTCCAGTGCGGTTACTGCACTCCGGGCATGGTTATGGCCGCCGCCTCCTTTCTTAAGGAGAATCCTAAACCCAGCGAACATGAGGTTCGAGAGGCACTCGAAGGAAACTTGTGCCGGTGCACCGGATACCACAACATAGTCAAGTCAGTGATGGCGGCGGCAAAAGCAATGGAGGGGGTGGTCTTGTGACTGTGGTTGAAACTGGCTCATCCAAGCGGGTCACAGGTACAAGGCTGCTAAGGAGGGAGGATCCGGCTCTTCTTACCGGGGAAGCCAAGTTTATTGATGACATTGTTCAGTCGGACGCCTTATGCATGGCTCTGCTCAGATCGCCCATGGCCCATGCGAGGATCGTATCAGTTGATTCATCCGTCGCAAAGAGGATGCCTGGCGTGGTTGCAGTGTATAGCGGCTCAGACCTCAGAGATGAATGGTTGGCGCCAATGCCATGCGCATGGCCAGTAACTGGGGACATGAAGAATCCGCCCCATTTCCCGGTTGCGGCCGACGTCGTGAACTTTGTTGGCGATGCGGTAGCAGTTGTATTGGCTTCTGATAAGAACGCGGCAGTCGATGCGCTGGCGTCTATCGATGTGAGTTATGAGCCACTGCCAGTTGTATCTAATCTGGAGGACGCACTGGCAGACAAGGATTTAGTGCACCCGGAATTGGGAACCAACGTCAGTTATGTATGGACTTTGGAGCCGGATAAGGCTAAAGTTGACCAGGCATTTGCTTCGGCTCCCCATGTGGTGAAGAGCCGTTTTATTCAACAGAGGCTGATTCCTTCAGCGATGGAGCCAAGAGGGGTTTTGGCTGTACCGCATCCGTATGGGGGAGAGTACACGATTTTCAGCTCCACGCAAATACCGCACATATTGAAGTTGATGCTGAGCCTCACGGTTGGAATTTCTGAAGCTAAATTACGGGTGATCGCGCCATCAGTAGGCGGGGGATTCGGTTCCAAGCTCAATGTCTATCCCGAGGAAATCCTAGCGTTGACTCTCGCGCGAAAGCTGCATAGGCCTATTCGCTGGACCGAAGAGCGGAGTGAGAATTCACTGGCTACTATTCACGGCAGGGGACAGATTCAAGATATCGAGCTAGCGGCCGATGCCGACGGAAAGGTTATGGCGGTTCGAGTTAATCTAGTCGCAGACATGGGTGGTTATCTGCAGCTATTGACACCAGGCGTTCCGCTCTTGGGGGGATTTCTGTACCATGGGCTGTACGACGTACCTGCGTACTCCTTCACGTGCACAGGAGTCTTTACTAATAAGACCCCCACTGACGCATATAGGGGAGCTGGCAGACCTGAGGCTACCTTTGCCATTGAGCGAAGCATGGACGCTCTAGCCAGAAAGGTGGGAATCGATCCCGCCGAAGTCCGCAGAAGGAACTTCATCGCACCGGAGAAGTTTCCCTATGCATCGGCCGCTGGGCTAATTTTCGACTCTGGGAACTACCTGTCAAACCTGGAGCTAGCCCTGGAAAGGGTTGGGTATGAAGGGATTCGCGCGGAACAGGTGAGAAGGCGCGCAGAAGGCTCTAGGAAGCATCTGGGTGTTGGACTCTCCTGTTATGTGGAAATGTGCGGATTGGCGCCATCGAAAGTGCTCGGATCTCTCAGTTATTCGGCAGGAGGATGGGAGTCTGCGACGGTCAGAATATTGCCGACCTGCAAAGTCCAAGTAGTTGCCGGAACTACGCCCCATGGCCAGGGCCACGAAACCTCATGGTCAATGATTGTGGCCGATCGTCTAGGAATCAGTCCGGGAGATATTGAGGTTTTGCATTCTGACACCGCGATTGCACCTTATGGGATGGATACTTACGGATCGCGTTCGCTCTCGGTCGGCGGCTCAGCGATCTATATGGCCACTGAAAAAGTGCTGGCTAAAGCTAAGCTCATAGCAGCTCATAAACTGGAAGTTTCCCCTGAGGACCTAGATTACCAAGATGGCGAATTCAGGGTGAAGGGCTCGGCTGAAAAGTCATTCGCGCTATCTGCAGCCGCTTTCGAGGCCTTTACCGCGCACGATCTTCCAGAGGGCGTTGAGCCTAACTTGGAGGCTACTGTCACCTGGGATCCTCCAAATTTTACCTTCCCGTTCGGGACTCATGTCGCGGTGGTTGAAGTCGATGAGGAGACTGGCCAAACTGACCTGCTCCGCTACCTCTCCATCGACGATGTTGGCAATCAAATCAATCCCATGATTGTTGAGGGCCAAATCGAGGGAGGAATCGCTCAGGGCGTGGCTCAGGCACTATATGAGGAAGCTATTTACGACGAGTCATGCAATCTGCTGGATAGCACGTTTATTGAGTATCTCATTCCGTCGGCTGCAGAATTTCCCAACTTTGAACTGGGAAGCACTGTCACACCATCGCCCACGAATCCGTTAGGAGTGAAGGGGGTCGGCGAGGCGGGCTGCATAGCATCGCCACCAGCAGTTATCAACGCCATAGTTGACGCTCTCACCGAGTTCGGCATTGAAAATATAGACATGCCAGCTTCGCCAGAGAGGGTGTGGAAGGCGATCGGCGCCGCGCGCGGTAACGGCACACAAGTGGACTAAGGAGTTTCAATGTTTCCAGCTTCATTTGATTATGTCAAAGCAAGTT
>JAJYFX010000048.1 GCA_021785315.1 Actinomycetes bacterium
ATTATAAAGCGACGACTTCCCAGAGTTTGGAAGTCCGATTAGGCCAAGTCTTTCCACCGGCACAAGGCTAGTCGCCAAATCAGGCTATCTGATAATGAAATCACCGGTCCGAAAGTCATTTGCCGCCGAATTGGACAATCATGACCATGAATGCCGCTACAAAAATTAGATCCATCACTAACGCACCCCTGGCCAGCTTCTTCCCAAGCCAGCGCAATTCATTGCCACCATTTTGGGAGAATAGCAACTTCGACACCCTGCGCTCGACAGGCCAGACCAAGCTGTGAGCGACCGCTAACGCGGCAATCCACAACAGCATCCCGGTAATGACCCAGGGTCTTTCCAGCTCAGTCATCCCCCTGGACACGCTGATCATGACAAGTCCAAAGACGGGAACAAGATAGATCAGCTTTTCCGCTACGAACCTTGGGGAGCTGAAGTATTTGAGCGCCTCATCTGTCGCATCAGGGTAAAGCTTGCCAGCATAAACACCTGTGAGAGCGTTTGCTCCGAAACCGGCCACGGCACTCAGAATATGAGCCAGCAAAAGCGCGTCATAGACCGGGCTGCTCGAACCTAGCCCCACGCAATACCCTTTTTCGCGGCAAGCTCGTCTATAGCATCAGCTACAACGCAAATAGCGTATTCAACGTCCTCTTCTGTTGTCGTAACACCAATAGACAGACGCAGCGAACCAGCCGCTTCAAGCTTTGACCTCCCCATTGCCAGGAGAACATGGGACGGGTTCAGCGCTCCGGAAGCACAAGAAGAACCAGCGGATGCATATACGCCGGCAGAATCCAGCTTGAACAAAATCTCTTCTGAATTCAGCCCCGCGAAACAGTAGTTCGTTATGCTGCACATCTGGGGTGATTCCACGCCGTTGGGCTTGAGAGCGGGGAACCGGTCGGAAAGTCCGCGACGAAGCATCTGGGTGAGTTCTTCCACCCGCCTAACATTTCCTTCCCTATTGGTCTCCGCCTCCTCGAGGGCGACCGCCATGGCAGCAATCCCTCCCAAATTTGGAGTACCCGAGCGAAGCTCAAATTCTTGTCCGCCGCCGTGTAGCATCGCCCGCAATCCGCTCGACTTCTTGACCACCAATGCACCGACTCCCTTGGGACCACCAAACTTATGTCCTGAAATCGATACCAGATCGAAACCCCTGGCCAGCTTTGCCACATCAAGATAGCTCGGAGCCTGCACAGCATCCGTATGGCAAAGCGCCCTCGGCGAATACTTTCTGGCGAGCTTGAGAACTTCGGAAAGCGGCTGAACTACTCCGGTCTCGTTATTTGCCATCATCACCGAGACTATTCCAACTGAGCCCTTCTTGTCCTTTAGCTCGTCTTCCAGCTGATTTAGATCTATCACTCCAGATGAAGAGACTCCGACAAGTCCTCCTTTGCCAGCTCGGACCGCATCCAGAACCGCATGATGTTCTATGGCGCTCGAAAGCGCAAACTGTGAGTCATGGATCGAGCCGAATATCGCCAAGTTATCGGATTCGGTTCCGCCGGAGGTGAAAATCACTTCGGAAGCACCAACCCCTAAACGCAGTCCGACACGTTCCCGCGACGTTTCTAGAAGTTCTTTTGCGGCTCGGGCAGCCCGATGAGAACCGGAAGGATTCCCGATGATCTGCGAAGCCTGAATTTGTGCCTCTAATGCTGCAGGGTTAATAGGAGTTGTTGCAGCATTATCTAGATATGCCTCCACTTAATAAATACTATTAGCGAATTTTGCCTGCTCTAGATGGCAGACTAGAAATATGAATAAATTCATAGGGCTTAGCAAAGAACTACGCTAGCAGTGATATAACTGACAGAGGGAACTACAGCGATGAAACTCTTTTCAATAGACAAACTTTCAATATGACAAATGAGCTGAGGCTGGATCCGCTCACTGGAAGATGGGTAGTCGTGGCGTATCAACGCTCGATCAGACCATCCGCATTCCTAGACCGCGATGCCGATGTCCAAAAGGATTCGCCCAAGGTATGTCCTTTCTGCCCCGGGCACGAAGAGGACACTCCACCCGCTTTGGAAACCTACTCGGAGCAAGGAAACTGGCTGCTTAGAGTAGTGCCGAACAAATATCCAGCATTCATTGGCGATGAGCCGATGGTGGCAATTACGAAGGGTCCCGTCTTCACCACTGCCCCTGCATCTGGAATACACGAGGTTATCGTGCTCTCGCCTGATCACAACCTTGGCTGGTCTGAACTCTCACACGAACAGGTCAAACTGGTTATGCGAGGGATCAGGGCAAGAATCGCAGCTCACAGTGACTCTCAGGTCATACGGTACTCGCAGGCCATTGTCAATTCAGGAAGAGAGGCCGGAGCTTCTCTGGAGCATCCTCATGGCCAGCTCTTGGCTACCTCGTTTGTCCCTAGGGAGATAACTGACGAGTTGGCGGCATTCTCCAGATTCCTGGGCGGATGCGTCCTGTGCTCCGCCATGGATGCGGAATTGGCAATTGCTGATCGAGTGGTCCTGGAAGACTCGGAAACAGTCACGATATCGCCCTTCTGGGCTTCCCAACCCTATGAGCTGTTACTGATCCCCAAGAATCACGGGGAGCATTTGCACATGGCAAGAGAAGATGAACTCGATTCGATAGCAGTTTCAATCAAACTTGCGCTGGGAAGCCTGAGGGCGCATCTCGGGGACATAGCATACAACCTTGTCTTCCACTCAGCCCCATATCGAGAGCATGGCCGGTTCCATTGGCATGTCCATATACTGCCAAAGCTGACTACGCGGGCGGGATTCGAACTTGGAACCGGGGTAATGATAAATGTCGTTCCACCCGAAAAGGCAGCTTCGGAGCTAAGGCCATTTTTGACTCGGATGCGATAGCCGAAAATTTCAGTTACAGGAATTCCGGTACCGTTGATCTCGAGTCGCGCAGGATCATGGTGCCGCCCTCCTCCAACGGGAGGCACATGCCAGCCAGGTTTAGATCCTGCATTTTCGACGCAAGTGAAATGAAACTACGAAGTGATAAAGGCGCGCGGCATGCCCAGGATTCCCCGGACATCCTGACAGACGCCAAGATATGGAAGCCTTAGTTTGCCGAAACCTGCGCAAGACGGTTTGCCTGGCAACAAATGACCGATAATGTCCACCTAGAGTAAGCCTAGAAAGCGAGGATCCCCGTGGGCCGAGGAGACATCGTCGAAGTCAATACCACTGGCAGCTGGCGAAAGGGAGACAGGACAATCGTTGGTCTTCTGACTCTTTCTCACGCAGTTCAGCACTTTTATGGCGCAGGCCTGGCTCTCACCTATCCATTCGTCATAAGTGAGTTCCATGTCTCCTACTCGTCTTTAGGATTCGTTCTGGCGATTTCCGGTATTGTCGGAGGCTTGCTTCAGGGCGCAGCAGGACTCGCCAGGAAGTACTCCGGCAGGTTCCTGCTTTCCAGCCAAAACCTTTCCCTGGCAGTCGTCACATTGCTTGGAGCAATTTCACCGGGATTTGCATTTTACGGATTCATGAGGTTTCTAGGGGCATTGGCGCTTTGGCCGCAGCACCCTGTCGGCTCTGCCTACCTTTCCGAAATGTTTCCCAACAAACGCGGAACCGTATTATCCTGGCACACCACCGGAGGCACCTTGGGTACGCTTTTGATTCCCATCGCCACAACTTCGATAATTGCGAATTTCGGTTGGCGTACAGCGCTGGTCGCTCTTTCTGTTCCTATGGCTATCGGCGGATTCATTGTGATAGGGAAACTTCCGCTCGAACCGAGTCATGCAAAAGGCTCCGAAGCCAATAAGCAGTCGCTTCGCCAGCCAGGCGAGCCATCGATCTGGTCGATGGTCATGAAGAACAAAGCTGCCCTAGTCGTCATCGGCGCTTCTACTGTCTCTGCGGCAGGTCGTGGCCTCGGGGTTCTGAGCGCATTCGTTCCGATCTATCTGAAAGATGGAGCCCATCTTTCCACGGTCACCGTCGGTCTCGTTTACACCGTTCTGGTGGGGGGAGGAGTCGTTGGACCGCTTGCTGCTGGATGGCTGTCAGACAAGATCGGACGAAAGGGGGTCCTGATCACGGCCTACCTTGGCGGAGCGCTCTTTATGGTTCTGTTCGTTCAAAAGTATTCATCGGTATGGCTGCTAACCGCCGTCTCCCTAGTTATGGGCATGCTTGCCTATTCCGAATCTCCACTTATCCAATCAATGTTCTCCGATTCAATTGGACCAAGTCAGGCACGGGCGGCCTTTGGCATCTTCTTTGCAATTGCATACGGAGTCGGCGCACTTTGGCTGGCTCTAGTGGGCGTGGTCATAGACCGCTACGGGTTTCAGCCAGCCTTCTATATGATGGCTGGCTCATTTGTAGTCGCGGCTTTTATGATCCTGCCGAGATTCGTCGGAGCCCGGATCCAACCTCAAAAAGCCTCTTAGGAATCACCCTTTGCCCCTCGAAAGTATGAATTAGCACTGAACTGGGTGTAAACGCGCTTGTCGTCGTCGCTCATATCAATGCCAGCTATCCAGTCAAGCTCTCCATGATTTTCGGAAAGCACCTCGTTGCATTTCGGACAGAAGATATCCACGGAAATCTCAGCACCGCAGTCCTTGTGCGCGATCGCAAGAGGATGCTCCTTACCTTCATAAAGGTTCCTGTCGCCCCACTGTTTGATGGAAAATAGGATCGTCTTGAGATCTGTTCCACTATCAGTCAGGACGTATTCGTACCTCTTGGGCCTGACCTGGTAGAGCCGTCTTTCCAATATTTCGAATGTCACCAAGCGCCTGATTCGTGCCGCCAATATGTTTCTGGCAATTCCCAAGTGCTCGTGAAAGTCGTCAAACCGCCTGACCCCCATGAGGGCATCTCTCACAATCAGCAGCGTCCACCAATCCCCGACAATTTCCAAGCTTCGGGCCATAGAGGAGTTATTATTCTCAAAACTTGTCCGACGCAAAAAACCTCACCTATCCCTTGGTCGCTTGAAATTCAAATGCTGAAGTCACCTGCCCCGTCGGCGCAAGAACATTCCTCGTCTGCGGCCAACTCGCTTTTCCGGACGACGCCTGGATACAAGATATCTGAAAGCCTCTTGATCCGCGATCATCACGCCCGAAAGCACGAGCGCACCTCCAAAAACAACGTTGCCAGTGACGGCTCCCCCGAAAAAAAGCCAGGCAATTCCAGCCGCAAAAATGGGCTCGGTTGAAAATACCACAGCTACTTGAGCCGAGGGCACTACCAACTGGTAATAGTTCTGCGCCCAAAGAGCAAAGGCGGTACCGAGCAATCCGTTGAATAGGACCGCTACCACCACCTCTAAAGACGTTACCTCCTTGATACCAGCAAAGCCAGTATTGCCCCCAAAAAATGAAAATGCCAGCGCCAGCACAGCAGAAGACGCAATCCCTATGAATGCAAGCCAAATGGCATCGACGGAAGGCATTAGTTTTTCGACTGCGACAATATCGACTGCTATCAGAAATGCTGACATCAGAACAAGCCAGGATCCGGACATCGGAGTAAACAAACCGCGTCCCGCCACAAACGCAAGGCCCGTGACTGCCACTATTATCCCCGACCAAACCCGCAAAGAAATCCTATTTCGGAACAGCAGCAAGGTTATCAATGGGACCATCACTACGTTAGTGCCTGTGATAAAGCCTGTCGCGGCTGTCGCTACCGTCTGGAGTCCGCGCGACTGCAGATAAAAGATGCCGTACAACACAGCTCCCAGAACAGCAGACAACAACGTGTTGGCAATCGTGATGGTTCCCTTCTTTATCCTGGGCAGGAATGGAACCAATACGAGCGCAGCGACGGCAAAGCGCAGCGCAAGGAATTCATTTACTCCCATATACGCCAGCGCATCCTTTGTAAAGGAAAGCGTACCGCCCCAAATCGCAGCGACTCCCAGTAATACCACCGCACCAAATGACGCGGAGCGAGATCTGAATTTCATTTCGGTTGCTACTGGGAGTCGTTCATAGTGTCGACTAAGAGCACTTGTATCCAGCCGCGCCTACTCTCCGACAAACACGGCCTTCCCCGGCCCGTTGGCGAGAAATGAGCTAACTCCGATCTGAGCATCTTTGGTTCCGAAGACCTCTGAAAATACAAGCCTCTCTACATCCAGGCCGTGCTCAAGAGTTCCAGCCAAGCCAACGTCAATGGCTTTCTTGGCCAACCCCTGGGCCACGACCGCGCCTTTTGCAAAGCTGAGGGCCCAGGCATACGCCTCTGAAAATACCTTTTCTGGATCAAATACCTTGTCAACCAGGCCAATCCCAAGCGCCTCGTCAGCCGAGACGGCCCGGCCTGAAAAAATCAGGTCTTTTGCCTTGGCGACCCCAACCAGCCGTGACAGCCTCTGGGTCCCGCCTCCGCCTGGAATGAGGCCTAGCAAAACTTCCGGCTGTCCAAGCTTAGAGTCGGTCGCTGCCACTCTAAAATCGCAAGCCATTGCAAGCTCACAGCCGCCTCCCAGCGCAAAGCCATTAATTGACGCAATTGTAACCCTAGGAATACGAGCAATCTTGTTCAGAACCTCGTGAAATACACCTGCAGTTTCGACCGCCTCTTTGATCCCGCCAAACTCCGTTATATCCGCCCCCGCAGCAAAAATTCGCTCGCCACCATGTATGACCACTGCATGGGGAGGCGAAACTAATAGCTCATCTGCCACTTTACCCAGTTGACGCAAGAGCTCTTTGGACAAGGCATTGGCCTTTGGCCTGTTTAACCGCACGATTGCTATATCGTTCGAATCCACTTCATAAGTCACGAACTGCTCAGAATCAGACATCTTTCTCCTTTGGCTAAACTTGTTTCCGCAAATACCACTCTTTAACCCACTGCAAATTTGAGAAGCTCCAAGGCAAGCGAATACGGATCGATATCACCGCCAATCAACTCGGCCTTTCTCTCGGCAAAGGAAGGCTGCGAAATCAAGTCGCCAACCTTTCGAGTTATTTCGGCCTGCACAACATGATTCAGCTCCTCCAAAATACGAGCTTGCCTTCTCTGTTCACCTACCCCGCTGCGCCCTAAATATTCATGATGTGATTCGATCGCCTCGAAAACCTCACCGATTCCCTTACCCTCGGTGGCAACTGTCTCGACAATCGGAGGTATCCAGCCCTCGAAGGAAGACATCTCCAACATAAGTTCAATGTCTCGCCGGGTTTCCCGGCTGCCATCGCGATCAGCTTTGTTGATAACAAATAGATCGGCAATCTCCAAAAGGCCTGCCTTGTTCGCCTGTATCGCATCTCCCCATCCTGGGTTTATCACTACCGCAGTCGTATCGGCAGCTCCAACGATTTCAACTTCTACTTGCCCCACACCCACAGTCTCGATGAATACGTAGGGAAACTGAACCGCCGCGAGCACGCGAATCGCATCTGGCACAGCCAAAGCCAGTCCACCCAAGTGGCCCCTCGTTGCCATTGAGCGAATGAACACCCCATTATCGGTAGCATGTTCCTGCATCCGAACCCGATCTCCAAGTATCGCGCCACCGGAAAACGGTGACGTTGGATCTATAGCAACTACAGCGACTTCCAGCGAGCGATTGCGCACTTGAGAAATTAGCCGGTCCGTAAGCGTTGATTTTCCAGCCCCAGGGGCGCCGGTTATTCCGACAACGTAAGTACTGCCCGCTAGGCCCCATACCAGTCGTGCCAATTCGCGGGCTGGTTGGCCACCGCGTTCAACAATGGACAAAAGCTTCGCCAACGCCACTCGATTCGACTGCTTGGCCTGCAACAACAACTGTTCTGCATCGTTTACTACCAACGGTCACTAACTCCTGAAAACGTACTGCTTGGCACTAGTTCATTTCAACTGAAAACCTAAATTGGATTTCCCGGGTTATTCGCACGCACATGCTCTATCTGTGCTCCAACGGCTCTCAAACGACCTGCAAAATCTTCATAGCCGCGGTCGATATGAGAAGAAGCCGCCAGTATTGTTTCGCCGTCAGCAGCCAGTCCTGCAAGGGCCAGAGCAGCTGCGGCCCTAATGTCATTGCCTTTGACCTGGGCTCCAGATAGTCGCGCCACACCTCGTATAACCGCGTGGTGGCCCTCAGTCCTTATGTCGGCACCCATTCGCCTCAATTCGTCCACGTATTTGAACCTACCCGAAAACAAGTTCTCTGTCACAATCGAAACTCCGTCCGCGACGCTTAACATCGTGACTATGAACGGCTTGTAATCCGTGGCCACGCCAGGATATGGCAGCGTGGCAACATCTGTGGCTCTCAGCCTGTCTTTGCAGATCACGTTTAATCCGCAAGACGTCTCGGTGATTGTAAGCCCGATTGCCCTCAGCTTCTCGAGCACCATATCCATATACATGCTTGGCGCGCCAACCAAGTTCACGTTGCCGGTGGCAAGGCCCACTGCCGCGGCCATGGTAGCAGCCTCTACCCGATCAGCGATAACTCGATGATTGGCGGGAACCAACTCATCAACGCCCTCCACCTCGATTCGCGAAGTTCCGGCCCCGAAAATCTTTGCACCCATTTCAACCAGCATTTGGGCGAGATCGATAATTTCAGGCTCCTTGGCAGCATTTTCAATGACAGTGGTTCCCTTTGCCAGCACCGACGCCATAAGAACGTTGTCCGTAGCAGTGTGAGAGGGAAATTCGAGTACAACTCGAGTTCCCAAAAGACCTGATGCAGTCGCAGAAATATAGCCATGAGAGGCTTCGAAACTGGCCCCGAGCGCCTCGAGGGCGTTGAGATGGAAATTGATTGGCCTGTGGCCGAAGTCATCGCCCCCAGGCATCGACACCTCTGCCCTGCGGTATCTGGCAACGAGAGGGCCCAGGACAACGATTGAAGCCCTTATTTTCTCTACCAGCTCATAAGGGGCCCTGGGAATCACCTGGTCTTCGGGCGGCACGATAATAGTCAGGCGACCATCGACAACGTCCGAAACTGTCACGCCCATCGAGCGAAGAAGGTTGGCCATAATCGAAACATCAGTGATTTGAGGAACATTGCCAATCACGTGGGTGCCCTCTGCCAAAAGGGTGGCTGCCATTAGCTTCAAAACAGAGTTTTTCGCCCCTTTGATCTCGATATCACCCTGCAGAGGTCGTCCTGGTCGAATTATCAATGCGTCCTCTT
>JAJYFX010000049.1 GCA_021785315.1 Actinomycetes bacterium
TGGATCGATTCTGTGCGCGGCCAAGGAAGTTGCGGCGATAAGTTTTACCGGAAGCGCCCATGCTGGAGCTCAAGTTGCCCATACGGCTGGACCCAAGAAACTGGTGCTTGAACTAGGTGGGAACGCTGCGACCATCGTGTGCGAGGACGCGGAGTTGAGCCTGGCGGCTGAAAACTGTGCACGCACGGGTTTTTCGAATTCAGGTCAGAGCTGCATATCTGTGCAGAGAATTTATGTCCATGACTCTGTCTTCGATTCCTTCGTGAACCTGTTGACTCAAAAAGTTCAAGCTCTGAAGGTTGGAGATCCTCTTGACGGGACGACCGATGTGGGGTCAATGGTTGATGAAACAGCTGCAGAACGGATTTGCAGCTGGGTCGCCGAAGCGCAGAGCCAAGGTGCCGCGGTTCCAACGGGTGGCACCCGAAACGGGGCCACGGTTCAGCCAACGGTTGTCGCCAGGCCTGCGCCGGATGCAAAGGTGATCACACAGGAAGCCTTCGGTGCGTTGGTGGCAGTGGTTCCCTATTCAGATTTTGAACAGGTGCTCGTCGACTGCAATAGCTCCAACTATGGACTTCAAGCAGGAATTTTCACAAATGACTTAAAAAGGGCTTTTCATGCATGGCGCGAGCTTGAGGTTGGAGGTCTAGTGGTGAATGGATCTTCGAACTTCCGTCTGGATCATGTTCCATTCGGTGGTGTAAAAGATTCCGGGTTCGGGCGTGAATCTCCACGATGGATGATTGATGATTACACAACTGTGAAGACGATGATGCTGCGCGGCATTTCACTTTGGAGCGAATAATAGCGATGAATTTGCGGTTTAGTTCTCGAGAAATGGTAACAATTTGATGAAAGCTTTAGCTCTGACCGAGACGGGCAAAGTCGAGATTGTCGACAGGCCGATGCCTGTTATACGCGCTGATGAGGTCCTTGTACAGGTGACTGGAGTAGGAATCTGCGGGAGCGATCTCGCAGTCTTTGAGGGTCATCGAGGGGTCCCCGAATACCCATGGATCATGGGACACGAGGGGGTGGGGATCGTCAAAGAATCTGGTGCGGAAGTGACGACGCTTAAGGCTGGACAGAAGGTAGTGTTGGAGCCGAATTATTGCTGCATGCATTGTGCGAGCTGTCTTTCTGGAGCCACTTCAGGCTGCGAGAATCGAGTGATCATCGGCATGACAACTCCCGGTTACCTGGCGGAGTACGTTGCAGTGCCTTCGGAATTTGCCTGGCCTGCGCCAAGTGAGCTTACAACAGGCGAACTCGTCTGTCTCGAACCATACACAGTCGGAGAGGCGGCATTTAGACGTTCAGGTGCAAAAAAAGGCGAGTCAGCATTGGTAATTGGAGCTGGCTCCACTGGACTGTTGCTCTTGGTCCTCTTGCTTGAAAAGGGTATCGACGCATACGTTACCGAAACTTATGAAGCAAGAGCCCGTCTGGCCGTAGAACTGGGCGCGAAGCTGCACCACGGCAGCCGCCAATACCAGTATGTATTCGAGACGTCAGGTTCAGTCCCGGGCTCAGAATCTACAGTTCATTTGACTCAGCCCGGAGGAACGATAGTTCTACTGGGACTGGCAACGGAACCGGCAAGAGTCGTCCCTGCCGACATTGTCAGGGGTCGATTGACAGTCAAGGGTTCGATGATCTACGACCATCCTCAGGACTTCTTAGCCACTACTGGCCATCCTCCAAAGACACTTTCCAAGATCATTCGCGGGGAATTCCCGCTAGAAAATGCACAGCAGGCATTCATGGCTGCGCGAGATGTGGCCGGAAAATCATGGATCTCAATTTCCAGCGAAGGAGAACCAGCTTGAATCCAATAGCAAAAGAAACGCATCGTGCCAAACGGGCATTTACCGGCGCAGAGGCATTGGTAGCTCAACTCAAGTCATATGGCGTGGAGTACGTATTCGGTCTCTGCGGGCATACCAATATCGCAGTGCTTGATGCCCTAGGCAGAAGCTCAATCAACTTTGTCATTCATCGGCACGAGCAGGCGGCCGCACATGCGGCAGACGGGTATGCAAGAGCGTCGGGCAAGCCCGGTGTTTTATTGACCCATGTGGGTCCCGGAATGATAAATGCAGCCACTGGTGTCTTCACTGCATCTTTGGACTCCGTGCCACTAGTGGTATTTGCCGGTGACGTTCCGAGCTACTATCACGGCCGGCATCCCCATCAAGAAACCAACCTGCATAACAACGCCTCGCAGGCCGACATTTACCGACCGTTCGTAAAGAGGGCATGGGACGTGGAGAGGGTGGAGGATCTACCTAGATTCACCGAGCGGGCTTTTTGGACGGCCACCTCCGGCAGACCCGGCGCAGTGCTGGTAAACGTTCCAATGGACATGTTTTCAAGGCGGCTTCCCGAGTCTTACGAGGTCCCCCCGCCGCTTCCGGTCGTTGTTCCTTCACCCGGGATTACCACGGAAGCGGCAAAGCGTATTGCCGAGATGCTTGTAGGAGCACGTAGGCCTCTCATCTACATAGGTGGTGGCGTCCGCAAACCAGAAGGTGTGGCGGCTTTGGTGCATCTTGCGGAGCACCTTGATATCCCGATTGCCCACTCTTTGATGGGTAAGGGAGCGGTCAGTGATGACAACTCCCTTGTTATGGGTATGACGGGGTTCTGGGGCCTCGAGCTGACCAACAATTATGCCAGGAACGCCGATGTTGTTCTGGCTCTGGCAACAAGATTTGCTGAAACCGACTCCAGCTCCTGGATGTCGGACTACACCTGGTGCATGCCACCGACCAGACTCATCCAGATCGATATTGATCCCGATGAGATAGGGCGAAACTACCCCGTGGAGATCGGCATTGTTGCAGACGTGAACAATGCAGTGATCGAAATCGAGAAAGAGGTTATGGCGCAATCGCCAAATGGAGTGTCACGTGTTTCTCTTGTAGACGACATCAAAAAGGCCAGAGCACAACTGTGGCAAAGTACTAAGGACCGTGGATCGAGCGACCAGTTCCCTCTTCGTCCCGAACGAATTCTTCAGGACCTTTTAGAAACGTTGCCCAAAGATGCGATTTTGGTGACTGACGTTGGCTGGAACAAGAACGGGGTGGCCCAGGCCTACAAGCTTCCCGCCGAAGGAAGATTCATCACCCCTGGTGGAGCGTCCACTATGGGCTTTGGTCCGGCTGCGGCCATCGGCGTGCAAATTGCCCAGGCCAACAAACCAGTTATAGCCTTGATCGGCGATGGGGGAATGAGTGCCCAACTGCCAGCAGTTCCCACTGCCGTCGAGCACGGTCTACCGGTGATCTGGGTGGTCATGAATAACAGGGCCCATGGCACAATTGCCGACCTAATGTTCTCAAATTATGGCAACAATTTTGGGACCGTATTCAAAGACCCGAAAGGCGAGTCTTATTCACCTGACTTTGCTGCATACGCTAAGGCCTGCGGAGCAGACGGATACGTCATTTCTTCGCCAAATGAGTTGAAGGTCGCTCTAGCCGAGGCGTTGAGGGTTCGCAGGCCGGCACTGATCGATGTTCCGATGGTGAATGAGCCTGTGCCAACTCCAGGACACTGGAACATCAACGACATCTACCAGGAAAGATTTTTTGAGTAATGCTTTAGGTGATTCAAAGGAAGAGAAGCTAGGAGAGTGAAAACATGACGACTGTGATCGATCCATTTAAGGACGGCGAGGAGATTTGGCTGGGCCTGGATGAAGAGGGGTTTCGCCGCAAGGTGTTTCGCGTAGTTGGCAAAGATTTGCGCGATACCGAGTTTTTGAACGCCGGACTTACGATATTCGAACCCGGCGAGGCTTCATCGTTGCACAACCATCCTGAGTCCGAGGAAATCGACTTCATAGTTAAGGGTCATGGCGAAGTCGTCGATCCCGATGGGAAGCGTACTGAATTCGCGGAACATACGTTTATGTATATCAAAAAAGGTGTTTGGCATCAGCATGTCAATACAGGAAGGGAACCCATGTGGCTCATCTGGATTTACGGGCCCCATGGACAGCTTCCAACTACGTAAAGAAGGGCGCTAGGCGTCGATCAAGGATAAGGAGCACGAATGAATATTGTGCGAGATTCAAAACTGATGAGGCGTGCAGGGGTACTAGCACCGATGGCTGCACTGGCGGTGCTGCTTGCTGCCTGTGGTTCTTCATCAAATAGTTCAAGTACAACTACGACTGGTTCGGCTACGACGGCGGCGAAGTCAAGCTATACAATTGCCTACGTACCGGGGGCTACCGGGGTAGCGTTTTATACGTCATTGTCAAATGGAATGAAAGCGGAAGCTCAGGCCCTTGGTATGAAATACGAGTACCAGGGCGCAGCCCAATTCAGTCCTTCGGCTCAGACACCTGTTGTCGAGGGTGTTTGCACCCAACACCCAAGCGTGCTTGTCGTGTCACCGACTGATCCAGTTGCGCTTGCACCGGCTATCAATACCTGTCTTAATGAGGGGGTTCCGGTTATTACCACCGACACCACCCTTAAAGACGCCTCAAAGATTACCAGCCAAATCACTACCAACAATCTCCAGGGAGGTCAGCTTGCTGCTGATTTCATCGGGAAGCAGATTGGCGGATCTGGAGAGGTGGCGGTATTGAGTCTTTCGGCCACAGCATCTACGCAGGTTCAGAGGGTTCAAGGTTTCCAGAACGAGCTGAAAGCGAAGTTTCCGAACATAAAGCTTGTGACAGTACAGTACGTTGGACAGGCTATTTCGGACAGCACTACTGCCACAAATGCAATAATGCTGGCGCATCCAAATCTGAAAGCGATATTTTCAGTAGCTGAAACTGGAGCTGAAGGTGCAGAAGTCGCGCTTCAAACGACTGCAGCAGGACGCAAGGTTATAAATGTTGCATTTGACGCCAGTCCATCCGAGGTGAAACTTCTGCAAGCTGGAAAGCTCTCAGCTACCATTGCGCAGGATCCTGCACTGGAGGGCAAGTTGGCCGCGCAGTACGCGTTTGACAAGTTGACTGGAAAGACTTCTTCGATAAAGGCCCAGGTGCAGCTGAATGACGTTCTCATCACGTCAGCTGACTCCAACCAAGCCAGTTTCTCTAAGTACTTTTACAAGCTCTAATCCTTGGGATTGTAAAAATTAGCGTCGAGGAATGCGGTGACGGGTTGATGGCATGGCCCAAAACCGCATTCCTACGGTCGAGAGTCGAAAAGTTGGTCCAGCGCAGTCATTTGTTCGAGTTTTCCTGGAGCCGCTGTTTCCGTAGTTCACCGGGGCACGACTTTTTTGGAGCGGCTTTTGTGAACAGGTTAGGCAACTGCTCTGGCTGGTGAATGAGGATGATTTCGCAAATGCAGGAGTGCTAGTTTGGTTTTAGTGAATGAAAATCGAAAAGTGGCAAACACTGGGGGTGACTTCGTGGGGCAGCGGCTAATCGTCCGTGGAATCTCAAAGTCTTATGGAGGAGTTCATGCCCTTAGGGATGTTTCTCTGGACGTCGGTGCAGGTGAAGTTCTTGGGCTGGTCGGCGATAATGGCGCCGGAAAATCAACTCTACTCAAGATACTTGCCGGAGTAATCCCGCCCTCGGATGGAGAGATTTATCTCGACGGCGAAAAAGTGTCTTTCGCAACCCCTCATGCGGCAAGAGAAGCGGGAATCGCGACGGTGTATCAGGATTTGGCTTTGACGGGCCAAAGGGATGTTGTATCGAATTTCTTTTTGGGACGTGAAATCATCTCCAAGAACTGGCTGGGCAGAATGATGGGCTGGCTGGATTACAAATCTATGAGAGAGTACACCGCACTGGAGATTGCCCGATTGGGCACCTCCCTTCCGGATGTGACCTTGGCGGCGGAAGAGCTTTCCGGGGGGCAACGGCAGGCCCTCGCAATCACCAAAGCTGCTGCATGGAGTTCGAAGGTACTGCTTTTGGATGAGCCTACTAGTGCTTTGGGAGTTGAGCAGCAGGCGCATGTTTTGGACCTGATTAGGCGGGTAAAGGATCAGGGAATTGCAGTTATTTTTATAAGCCATCAAATGCAAGACGTCATGGCAGTCTGTGACCGGGTTACCATCCTGAGATTGGGCAAGGTCGTGAAAACGCTTAGCTCCGGCGACCTGAACGGTGACAATCTGGTTGGCTATATCACCGGCGCCAAGACAGATGAGTTTACCCAAGTCCCTGTGGAGGGTGAGATCAATGGCCGTTGACATGCAATCACGTCGACAGGAATCTTCAAATACCCGGTACCGGACAGGTGACTTAGTCCGGTGGAGCCGGCGATCAGCCCGAGATCTGTGGATGGGTGGGGTATTAATTGCGATAATCGTCTTCTTTGGGTTGCGTTCCCATGCCTTTCTATCAAAGGCAAGTTGGTTAAATACTTCCAACACGGGTCTGGAAATCTTGATTTTGGCGATAGGTGAAACCTTCGTTATCTGCACGGCTGGCATCGATCTTTCAGTAGGTGCAAATCTGGGGTTTTCGGCCATGGTCGGTGCTTGGGCTATGTCTCACTTTTATAGTTCAAGTTCCGGGTCAGCCGTACCCATTGTTGTACTTGGGTTTCTCGTTGCGCTGGTAGTGGGGACCGCGATCGGAGCTCTTAACGGCGCTTTGATAGCCTGGGCCGACGTTCCCCCATTTGTGGTTACCCTTGGCACATTAGGTATTGCCACCGGTTTGGCTGAGCTAGTTAAAAATGGCCAGGAGATTTCTAATATCCCTTCCTCGATTGCAAAGTTTGGAAACACGAATATCTTTGGTTGGATTCCAGTACCGGTGGCAATCGGGGTGGTGGTCACCGTTCTTGCAGCTATTTCGTTGAGGAAGACTCGTTTTGGCTCCTACACCTTAAGTATTGGTGACTCAAGAGAGGCGGTTGTCCGGGCGGGCATCAATGACAAAATGCATCTGTTCAAGGTTTATGTGCTTGCCGGCTTTCTTGCAGGTGTGGCAGGGATAATGGTCATGTCACGTTTGGGGGCGGCATCTCCGACCTCGGGCGCCACGGACAATCTAAATGCCATAGCCGCCGTAGTAATTGGAGGCACCAGCCTTTTTGGAGGCAAGGGCACGGTTCTGGGCACGGTTTTTGGTACTGGAATCATTGCAGTTTTGCTAACGGGTCTGATTGTTATAAATGTCCCTCCCTTTTGGCAGGAAGTCGCTGTTGGGGTAGTTCTCATCGCCGCTGTGTACGTCGACCAATTGAGGAGCAAGGTCAAGGTCAGACCATCTCGATAGTTTGGTGTGGGTAGTGTTCGGCGAAGCCATACCTGTCCATCACATGGATCATTCGTGGAGCACCGGGCATCGGGGTTGTCATTGGGAATCAGCAATTCCCTGACGGTTTCAAAAACTATATGACTTGGGAACCCGGCATGAGTCGATCAGGCAATTATTGCGTGGGGCTGGGAGCTGTTTAAATAGCTATTTCTTAGGTGATTGCCTGCCACAGGCAGCCAGGATCGGGTAGTTAGGGTCTTTGTGGTGAAGAACTTAAGGTCTGATGACTTATTTGGTATTGATCTCGGATGGTGGTCGGGATGAGAAGCTTGCAATGAGAGCCGAATCACATAAGTTTAGCGCCAACGCACGTCAAATTACTGGCATTGGTTCGGTGGCAGCTTTTCTTTTTGCGACGGCGATGTTCAGGTCGAGTCAAAACGCCTTCGAGACCACATTTGCGCCGATCGGCCATGACCTTCTTCACCTGACCCCTTCAGTAATCGGAATCGGAGTCACGGTTTCCGGAGTGATTACCGTATTGGGTAATTTCATACTTGCATCCCGGGTGCAACGCCGCAATTTATTGTGGGTTCTCATAGCTGGCCTAGTGGCAATGAGTAGTGCAAGTGCCGTAATTGGGTTTTCAGAATCAGTTATGGCATATTTCATTTCCGCCATTTTGCTTGGGATTGCCGGCGGTCTTGTCATGCCGGCTTTGACTACATTTGGCGGTCATATTCGCGGAATCCAGCCCAACAGGTCGTTGACGGCGTTTACGTTGGCTTTGACCGTGAGCCTGGCGCTAGGTCCACTCCTCGAGTCGTGGGTACTCAGTCTTGGCGGCAATTCTTTGAAAACGGCAATTTTGATATTTGCACCGTTTGGAATCATCGCCATTTTGTTTGCAGTATGGGTTGTCAGGACTGGACTAGTTGGCTGGGAGGATCAGCGAACCTCATCGGTGAAGATTAGCGTGCTTCCTGGAAAGCTGATGGAGAGCGTGCCTCTGCGTTTGGCTATCATAGGCCAACTGATAAACCAGGTGCCTTTTGTTACTATCATCTCCTTTGGAGCATTGATCGGCCATTCGCTTTACGGAGCGACGCCGGCGCAAGTGCAACTTTCGTTCACTGCTTTTTTTACCGGCGCACTGGTCACCAGGACAGCTCTTGTGATTCGTCCGCCATCTCGTCACAAGATGTTTCTTTTGAAACTGTCCGCTTTTCTAATGCTCGCGGGTATCGCAGCTCTTGGATTGGGGTCGGGTTTACTGTATTTTTTTGTGATCATGACGATTCTGGGAATGCCCCATGGGCTCTTGTTCCCGCTGACGATTGGCTTGATCGCCAAAGGTACCAAGGCATCAGACTTGCCCAGAGCTAACGCTGTACTTTTCACCTCCATAAATTTTGTTTCAGTGCTATTTCCAATTCTTATCGGTTTTTCGCTGGAAGGTATCGGTTATCGGTTCAGCTTGCTTTGGATTCTCCTGGTGGTGGCAGGTCTGTCCTACATGCTTTTGCGAATCTCGAGAACTATAGCCAGAGAACAAATTCCCGTTTGATTTGTGAGCGATTGCGAGGTATGTCGTTTGGATTACAGATGACCATTTGTAAGAAAAGACGGCCGTCAGTTGAGGCCGACGAGAAGATAAGTTTGCTGCGGTAGGGAAAAGGTGACTCGGGTCAATTTTGGGTTAAGGTCTTGCCGAAAGTCGTTGCCGGTAAACCCGAGCAGTGCGCAGGTTGACTTGGGAATCAAATGTCACTCGATCGGAGCGTTTTTTAGCTTTGTCCGGT
>JAJYFX010000050.1 GCA_021785315.1 Actinomycetes bacterium
GCGCTTGCCGGTGATCTCGGCCTGGGGCTCGCCGTTCTTACGAGCTACTGGCTCATTGTCGTGGGCGCGCTGGCAATTCTGGCCGGCTGGTTATACACCGGAGGGCCCAAGCCTTATGGTTACTATGGCTACGGAGAACTCTTTGTCTTCATATTCTTCGGCCTTGTCGCGGTAGTGGGGACGGCATATGTCCAGACCGGCAGAGTGGACCTGAGCGAATTCTTAGTGGCGATCCCTGTGGGGATTTCTTCGGTCTGCTTGCTCGTCGTGAATAATCTGCGCGATATACCGTCTGATTCCAAGGCTGGAAAAAAGACGCTTGCAGTGCGGATAGGGGATTTGGCAACGAGGCGGCTGTACTTCGTGCTGGTGGTTCTGATGTTCCTCTTTGTAGCCGGCTCCTGGGCGTATTTTCGCTTTGGGCCTCTAGGCCTCATTGCGATACCGTTTTCAATTCGTCCGCTGAAGAAGGTTCTGAAAGGGGCAAGCGGCAAAGACTTGATCTCGGCGCTTAGCCTGACAGGGAAAATGCAGCTCGCCTTAGCGCTCTTCTTTTCGGTGGGAATTGCGCTATAGCAAAAACTAGCATTTAGCGCAGACGAGATACGACGGAACCGAGTGCCGGGATATGGTGTCGCAAACGCAAAGACTATTTGGCAATTATGATTCCGAACCAGAGTCTCGCTATCTCGGCGTGATAGCGCTATTTGTCATCGTCGGGCTTTTGCTCAGATTTTATTTGCTGGCCCAGCCAGGGCATCTCTTCGGCGTTGTCGAGTATGACGATGGGGTTTATTTTGGCGCTGCTCTTCGCCTGATCGAGGGCGTTGTGCCCTACAAAGACTTTGTCCTGGTCCAGCCGCCCGGAATAGCTGTGCTGCTAACTCCGATCGCCTACATTGCCAAGACCATCGGGACCGCCAACGGTCTGGCATTAGCTCGCATCGTCGCCATCGTCATCGACGGCGCAAGCATTGTGTTGGTAGGTTTACTCGTCAGATGGCGCGGCAGAATTGCCGTTGTTGCAGCATGCGCGGTGATGGCGTTATATCCAGCGGCTATCGCCTCGTCTCAAACGGTTCTGCTTGAGCCTTTTCTGAATTTCTTTTCTCTCCTTGGTTTGTATCTTTGCTTTCGTGGCTCGAGATTTCGATCTTCGAACGCGGCGCTTTTCTTTGGAGGGATGCTTTTTGGAGTAGCTGGTTCAATAAAGGCATGGGCAATTGTGCCGGCGATTGTGGTGGCGGCGCTTTTATTTGCCGCTTCCAAGCCATTAGCAGGAAAAATAAGAAAGCTGGCATCGTTTGCCGTCGGCGTCACTCTTGGATTCGCCCTATTGTCGGCGCCATTTTTCCTTCTGGCACCTAAGGCTTTTTTCAATCAAGTGATTGCCGCTCAGCTCAGCCGAGTTCCCGGGCAGCGAATTGATTTTCAGGCCAGAATGAGAGAGATTGCCGGCACTGGACCTGTTGTCAAGATGATCGGGCATTCCGGCGTAGTGACCGCTGTCCTTTCAGTAGCGTTGCTGGTCGTGTTTCTGACTGCGGCATTCGAAATGATTGCGGAACGGTCCAATTTCACCATCTTTGCTCTTGCGGTCACCGCCGCGGTATTTCTGGCGTTGCTGTGGCCCAGCGACTTCTACTATCACTATGCGGATTTCATAGCGCCCTATCTCGCAATTACGGTCGCTATCGCTTTATCAGCTCAATGGTTGCAACGTCTTGGCCTACGCCACGGTCGTCATTCGCGACCGGTTTTACTCGCAGGGGTGATACTGGCGTTTCTTTGGGTGACTGCAAGCATTTCGTACGAGACGGCTAAAAGTCCAGACCCGCAGCCTGCAAAATTGGTGGAGCAGCTGGTTCCAAAGGGCGCCTGCGTAGTAACCGACGAGGCGTCGCTTACCGTTGCGGCGAACAGGTTCTACGCGTCGAATAAAAGCTGTCCAAAGATGGTGGATTCTTACGGCACAGCGTTGGCACTGAGCGGAGGCCGGACCATAGATGGCGGCGCGAGCCTGAATCCGCGAGTGGTTTCAGCCTGGCGATCTGCTTTGGAAAGGGCAGATTACGTCTGGCTTTCTCCTCAAAGTTATCGAAGGGTCCCCTCGACGCCAAGTGTAAATACCTATTTTGGCGCTCATTTCAGGGTTCTCGCGACTCTGGGTCCAGGGCTTGGAAAATTATATGAGCGCACTGGTTAGCTTCCACTGTTTTTTCGAATTTTTATCTTCGAACTAGCAATCACCGCTTCGATCAGGGTTTGAGGGTTATCAAAGATCGCGGCATGCCCGAGCGAATCTATTATCTCCGAGCGTACGGCGATTTGCTCCCTTTTTTCGAGCAGAGAGGCGAGTCTGGCGGCAATGGCCAGGTATTTGGCGTCAGCCCCACCTGTGATCAGCGTTAGGTGTCCGCGCAGCTCCTGAACGCGCGGCCAGAGATTGTCCTGTTTGCCGATGCTCGAATGCGCAAGAGAGCTGGCGAGGGCTTTGGGGCTGTTTTTCAGCCTGTTTTGAAGGTCCTCATTTATCGGTCCTCTCGGCTGGAAGAGAGCCATCGACATCCAACGCGTGAGAAATTCTCCGAAGCGCCCCTGGTCGCCTTCAATGCTGTTCAGCTCATTTGCAATGGCAATATCGGCTTGGTATCTCCTTAGCCGCTCACCTTCATCCTCGATTCCCGGGTTGACTCCTGAGAGAATCACGTTCCAAGAAAATCCGGAATGTTTGAGGCACATGGCTAGAAGATGGCGGGCTCCGAGCGAATAGGCGGCCCAGATGCTGTCGACGCCAAAGGCCAGCAGTAGATCGGCGGTTTCGTCCAGTCCGATTTGCAGGTTACTCGAGCCACCGTGGCCCGGAAGATCCACGCAAATGACTTCATAAGGCTGGCAGAGCGCGAGTTCGCCGGCAATCGCGGCAAAAGAGTCGCCGTTCTGGGTGAAGCCGTGGATAAGTACAATACGTGCATTTGGCGTGACGCCGTTTTGAACATAGCTTGTGTAAGCAAGCTGCGATGGTGTGGCAGGAGTTTTCAGCACTTTTAATTTCTCGGCGTTTGACACGGTTGAATCGCTGGATTGGAATTTCATTTAGGCTCGCTTTAGGCACTCCGTGAGATGAGGAACAATGAATCTTGGATTTGGACTCAGCTTAGTTAGCGAATGGGAATTGGCAGGTGTCACAGACGCTGTTATATCACCTGGCTCAAGGTCCGGTCCGATGGCGGTGGCACTGGGGCAGAGCGGAAAGATTTCGACTCATATCGTGCTGGATGAGCGTTCTGCAGGTTTTTATGCGTTAGGGCTGTCAAAGGTTAGCGGGATGCCGACCCTTGTCCTGACAACTTCAGGCACTGCGGCGGCGAATTTAAGACCCAGCGTGACAGAGGCATTCCATTCGGGCGTTCCATTGATAATCTTGACCGCGGATCGGCCATTAGAAGCTCACAAGTTTGGCGCAGCGCAGACAATGGAACAAGAGGAGCTCTTTTCGGACGTAGTCCTTTTCCGTTCTTCGCCGTCGGTCCCCGATGAAATAAACATGCCCCATTGGCGTGCCCTTGCATCCAGGGCGTTTCACGAGTCGGTCTCCAACCCTATGGTGCGGGGGCCAGTGCAGCTGAATCTGGCATTTCGAGAGCCGTTGATTGAGGAAAACCCACGGGTCGCTCATGCCAGGTCGTCCAAGCAACCCTGGTACAGGATCCATTCAGAATCGACTAGCCATCTTTTTGACGAGCTGCGTCACGTAGGGCGAGTAATGGTAGTTGCGGGAGAATCGGAAGAGAGAATCAGCGAGGAATTGATAGCACAGTGCGAGCGTTTGGGCTGGCCGGTAATAGCGGGTCCAAATTCCGGTTTTAGGCTGCAATCGAAGTCTTCCCTCGGCAGTTTCGAGGCGTTTCTGCGCTCGGAAAAGATCAGAGAGGAGATCCTGCCTGAGGTTGTCGTTTTGCTCGGAGGTGATCTTGCTTCACGAAGTGTGAACGGATTCATTTCCCAGGCGTCAAAAAGCGGGTCGAGGATTGTGAGGATTTCGAATCAATGGCGATGGAAGGACCCTCTCAACGTAGTAACGGATTTTTATTTCGGCTCGTTTCGCTCCTTCATGTCCCGATTGCCAGATCTTTCTAATGCGAATTCTTACCGCGAACTGCTCAAAGAACTTGACCAGGCGTCATTTCGGGGGATCTGGGAGAGTCTTGGAACGGATCTTACGGATCCTGTCATCTCTGCAGAGATATTTTCCTATGCCCGCAGATCGGATATGATCTTCTCCTCATCTTCTATGCCCATACGGGATTTGGAGTGGTTTGCCCCTTTGACCGATAGCCAGCCCATTCTTTATTCAAACAGGGGCGTGAACGGCATCGATGGAGTGATTGCGAGCTTTCATGGCGCCAGCAGAGCTCATCAAAGGCGGAATCCCGAGAGCAGGTCCGTGCTCCTCATCGGTGATCTGGCGCTTCGGCACGATCTGGGATCGTTGGCAGGCCTGCTTGGATGCGGTCTTAACCTCCTGATTTGCGTGACCGACAATTCCGGCGGGGGAATTTTTTCGTTCTTGGCGCACTCGGCGTCGTTGGATAAGGACCAGTTTGAGCGGCTGTTTGCAACACCTCAATCCGGCGATTTGGAAGCGATCGGACGGGGATTTGGGTTGCACACTCAAGTGGTCAAAGACGTCGCTTCTTTTAGGATTGAACTTGAGGAGTTCAGAAGCAAGGGCGGTGTCCGCGTGATCATCGTTAGATCGGACCGAGGCGAAAACGTAGCTGTTCATCAGGCGGCCTTCGACGAAGGAAAGCGCCTCGCCGAGGATACGCTTGGTATCCAAGGAATTTAGGTTTTTAGCAGTAGGAGACGACGTGGGTCTTTATGAAGAAATGGTGAGCCGGGGTTTGATTGCCCAGGTTACAGACGAACGAATCGCGGATATTTTAGACGGCTCATCTATCAGTGCCTACATCGGGTTTGATCCATCAGCCGATTCTCTTCACGTTGGTCATCTGGTCCAGATATTTAACCTGAGAAGGCTCCAGGAACATGGCCACAGGCCAATTGCTGTGGCAGGGGGAGGAACCGGGCTGATCGGCGATCCTTCCGGTAAAAGCGAGGAACGCAATCTGCTGGATTCAGAGGTGCTTTCGGAGAATTTAATCAAAATTCGAGCCCAGCTGACCAGGTTTTTAGATTTTGACTGTGGCGAGTCATCCGCGCTCGTTTTGAACAACGCCGACTGGTTGGGAAAGATCTCTTTGATCGATTTCTTGAGAGATGTCGCTAAGCATTTCAGCGTTAATCAGATGGTAGCGAAGGATTCGGTGAAATCGAGACTCAATGAGAGGGAACAGGGAATCTCCTTTACAGAATTTTCTTACATGCTTCTTCAGTCTTACGACTTTCTGCATCTGTTTGACAACTTTGGTTGCCGGCTTCAGATGGGGGCGTCCGACCAATGGGGTAACATCACATCCGGTATCGAGCTAATTAGAAAGATGCGGCAGCAGCCAGCCTACGGCTTGACCACTCCGCTGGTGTTAAAGGCCGATGGAACAAAGTTCGGAAAGAGCGAGTCAGGCACCATTTGGATCGATCCGGAAAAGACCTCGCCATACCAGTTTTACCAATTCTTTTTGCGTGCAGAGGATGAGGTGGTCGGCGGCTATCTACGGTCGTTCACATGGATAGGAGAAGACGAGCTTCGCAAATTGGACTTGGCCACGGCTGAGCAGGCGAGCAAGCGTCTCGCCCAGAGCGCGCTCGCTGAGGCGGTGACTGAAGTGGTGCACGGCCCGGAAATGGCTAGAAAAGTGCAGGCTGCGGCTAGGGCGCTGTTCTCCGAGGACATCCTGAGCCTATCGCCTGATGTGTTGGAGATGGCTATCGAAGACGCCCCGGTACACTATGTGTCTGCCGACTCGCTCGCAAGAGGCGTTGGCGTTGTCGATCTGTTCAATGCTGCCGGCCTGGCCAAGTCAAAATCAGAGTCGCGCCAGGTGATCGCTCAGGGTGGCGCGTATATAAACAATTCCCGCGTTTCGGATATAGAAGCCAGAGTCTCCTCGAGCGATCTGATCGTTGGAGGCGTCGTGCTCCTTAGGCGTGGAAAGAAAGACTATGTGGTTGTAAGGGCGGGAGGGTAGGCGGGCCTGTGAGTTTCGCTATAGCCTGTGCTTAGAACTCTTGCAGTGGCGATTGGATTATATGCCTGCCGTCGCATAACGACATTGACCTCCGTCGCCGTTGTTCGTAGGCCATGCCATCAAGGGACTGCCTCGTTGCTTTGCCGAGAACAGCCTGAAGACAGCTGATTTGTGCACCAGTTTTTATAGCTAATGCTCAAGAGCATTCTAGTGTGGGGCGGTTTGGAAGGTTGAACTCGCATGCTGAATAGCGTCGAAGAAGAAAAAGGGTGGATTTGGATCAATAGCCAGTCCAGCCTCGACGATTTAATCGAGGAACTTTGCAATGTCGGGGAGTTTGCCCTCGATACGGAGTTCCACAGGGAAAAGACCTACTATCCCAAGCTCGCGCTGGTGCAAATTGGCTGGGTCGACAAGGTGGCATTGCTGGATCCGTTTGCACTGGATCTCACAGCGTTGAGTGTGGTCTTCGGCAGTCCCGCGACCGTCGTGCTGCACGCGGGAACTCAGGATTTGGAGATCCTTTCTAGGATCGTTGGCACTTTGCCGCAGTCCATCTTCGATACCCAGTTGGCTGCAGGGTTCATTGGATTCTCGAATCCATCGTTGGCGTTGCTTAGCGAGCGGCTTCTCGGCATTGGAGTCCCAAAGGGAGATCGTCTTACCGACTGGACAAAAAGGCCTCTGAGCGAAGGCCAACTGCGTTACGCAGCATCCGATGTGGCAAATCTCCTGTCTCTCAAATCGGAAATCGAGGCTCAACTAGCCTTGATGGGCCGGCTGGAATGGGCTTGGGACGAGTCGAAGGTCCTGCTCAATAAAGACAGGAGGGGAATGCCGATCGAAAGGACCTGGTGGAAGATCAAAGAGTGTCGGCACCTCAAGGGCGAGTCCAGAAAAGTGGCCCAGACGCTCGCCGTGTGGCGTGAGCTCAGGGCTGCACGTCTAGATATTCCAGTTCGCTATGTGTTGTCGGACCTTGCAATCGCTGTTATTTCCCAGGAACTACCCATGACGGTAAATGCGTTAGCTGTTCTGCGGGGGGTTGAGCATCGTTTTCTTGTTCAGGGTGTGGACAAGGAGATCTTGGAAGCCGTAAGTCGGGGCAGATCAATTTCAGATACTGATCTGTGCCTGCCCGTGATTGAAGAGTCCGATAAACGGCTCAAACCAATTGCCGCAATGGCGGTTACGTGGGTTTCGCAACTGGCACAATCGCTGAAGATCGATCCGCTTTTGCTCGCAACCCGCTCTGATATCGCTGGTTTTTTGAACGGGGACAAGAATTCCAGGATCGCTACTGGATGGAGGAACGAGGTGTTGGGTGACCCAATTACCAAGCTCACCAAGGGTGAACTGGCCCTGGCGGTAAATGCCAGCGGCGAATTGGAACTCGAGAAGAGGTCTTACGTCCGGTATGTTTCTGGTGACTAGTCCTTGCCCATTCTGAGATCGATAGTTAGGGTTAGAACCCCATCGGCTAATTCGGCAGTGGCATCGCCAAGCATCGCGTAGTCCATGAAATCAATCTTGGCACGTTCCACGAATGCTCTTCGTTCGGGTCCTTCGACTGGGGGAATTCCGCGATTTTTTACCGCTCTTGCCCGCTCCTGGAAGCGTAAAATCATGGCAGCTGGATCAAATTCATTGCTCATGGACATATATCTTATACGCGTCATTCTTTGAAGGTTTTCCAGAGATAACTGCTCGGCTGATTCAAGGGAAGCAGTTTCAAAGTCTTGAAATGACCGGCCCAATACTTGGACGCCAAGTGCGCGCGGCGAAGGTGCCAGTAGTGACTGGCCGTCAGCCGGCTGAAATGAGTAAAGGATCGAAAGTGCCGGGCGGGACAGTCTGGCAACCTCACGAAAAGAAATTGGGCTGCCGTGGCTTGAGCAGTTTGCGCTGCGGAGTTAAATAGTTGGCGGACGAGCTGGCAATTTGCCTCGGGGGGATTCATGTCGATAGAAGGTGAGTCTGGGACCTTTGAAGGCTGAATTTGCAAGCTGCCGTGGGAATACCTGGTTAGTGCAGGGTAAAGTGGTCGGTAATTGCACTACAATGTATGTGTTGCAACGAATACTCATGCGCACCGACCATGGTTTAGAGTTTTCAGGTCAGTAAATCAAATCGGTGACTCTATATATTTGAGTGGGTCCTTCGGGATGTCCACTAGGAGTGGCTCGTGAAAAAGGGACGTCATAGGCGATACGAAGAAGCAAGACAAGCCAAACGAGCATTTAACTTTCCAGTAGAGAAGTGTGTTGAATGCGGCGGAGATTCGCAGCGTGGCCACGCCTCATGGTGCTTAGCCGCTATGGATGATGTCGAGGATGAAGAGGAATTTGATCCAGAAAGACACTCGAGTCCAAGTGTGTAGTCGCTAGCTGGGTTGATGTAGGACTCGCGGGTCTATATCTCTCTTAGTGACCTGGCGAGTATGCTGGCGTTCAGTGTGGTTCGGTTATCGTTCTGTTGAACTGTTTGCAATTGGCTAGCCTTGCCTTTACCACTGACTTTCGTTCCGTCTCCGCAACGTTTTTCGACACGCCTTTAGGGGTCGGCTCGAAGCCATTCCTAACGGGCCCGTACAGCCTGCTCTGTTTGGTTTGGAGATGTATTCAGTCCCTGATTGGGTGGCCTAGATGTCCTGGCCCGAACGAAAGAACAGCTGTTTCTGGCTATCGCGGTATTAGCCTCTAGGTGTTTGCTTTTCGCTCTGGGATTACCAAAGGGGAGAATTCTGCTCAAGTCTTTTGTCAGCGGTGCGATCTTCGGTGAAGTCC
>JAJYFX010000051.1 GCA_021785315.1 Actinomycetes bacterium
AATTCAGGATTGGCGATTTCGGATGGACCAGACGCAATTGTATTTGCGCTGGAAATACCTCAAAGCGCAGTCTGCTGTTCATTGAAAGGTCGTCAGGAAGGAACTTTTTATCAAGAATTCGAACCATGAGGCTAGCTGGCTTGGAAAGATTATTTCATCTGTTCTCAGCAATTCTGGGAGCGACCACCATCTGGATCCTATTATGCTCCTTCTCTCAACCTGGGAGAGGTGAGTTGGAACCGGTTCAAATGAAGTAGTGCGCGCCACGTAAAACCTTTCTTGTTGGCAATATTCGCGTCCTTCGAATATGAAATTAAACGTTCGTGAAAACGGAGTGCCTCGGAAATCAACGATCCGTCGCCCGGTCTCTTCAAAGACCTCTCTTCGTATTGCCATCAGAGCTGTTTCTCCGGCGTGAATCCCGCCGCCGACTGTGAACCACCAAGGCTCCGAGTAGGCGATAGTGGAATCGCGGCCCTTCAGGAGCAGCAGCCTTAGGTCGTTATCAATTATCATCGCCCTTGCAGCAGGCCTTGGCGCAGTCATCGCTTCTTTCGAGGTTAGCACTTGCCGGTAAAATAAGCCGTCGTACTCTAACTGCCGCCTGCGCGCGTCTATTTTGCTCTGCAAGGATACTTTAAGTTCAATTTCAGTGATGTCTCAGATCGGAACGCAATAATAAAGGAAAGGAATTTGGACTGGGGCACATGATGGAAAAATTTACTGCGCGTTCTAGGGATGCTGCCATCGCAAAATCGTCCGCCATATCGAAGGGATTTTGGTGGGGTGCTTTGTTGGCAATCGTTGGTGTTGCCGGGCTGGTGGCAAAGATTAATCCAAGCAAGCCCATCGGGTCGAACACATCGTCTACGTCATCTTCGTCAAATTCATCGGTAGGTGGCGGTTATAATGTGACGTCTCCCTCGTTGTCTGCGCCGCCGATTTCTCCTCTCTCCCCGCAACAATCAGCATCCTCGAATTCGTCGGCTGGGAATTCATCGAGCTCGGGTGTTGCTGCCACGGGCGCATCATGATGACTGTGGATGCCTACACAATTTCAGCCTTGGGGACTCAATGCTCACTCTTGGGATATTTCAGGCCTCCTTCAGCTGAAGCGGTAAGCATCTTTTCGGATTTGATCGGCCAAATGGACTTAGCTGCTTCTCGATTTCGCGACGATTCCGAGATCCGCAGGATATTCAATGGAGAGGCCCGCAACCGGGTCAAGGTTTCCCCGTTGCTGTTCGATGCACTGCAGGCCGCCTTACGCGGCGCGGAGGTCACTGGGGGCTATCTGGATCCAACGGTTGCCGGCACGATGGCCGCGTTGGGATACAAGGCTGACTTCAAGACAACCCTTGCTAATGGTGTCTCCGTTCCGGGTGCACATCAGGCAATCTTGCCGCGCGGATATAAAAACATGAAGTTGGATCGGACGAACGGAGTTGTGACGGTGGCCCAGGGAGTGACCTTTGATTTAGGGTCAACTGGCAAAGCGTTCTTGGCCGATCGCATTAAAGAGTCCATCGAGTTCGAATTATCTGAGCAGGTACTAGTCAATCTCGGCGGGGACATATCTGCCTCGATACCCGGCGATGGAAGGTTTTGGCCTGTCAAAATAACTAACGACCGCAGTTTGGACCTGACATCGGATGGGATCACAATCGCGGTTTTCGGGGGTGGCGTTGCGACTTCATCTACCTTGGGCAGAGCCTGGAAGAGCGGAGTCCGGAATCTCCACCACATTGTCGATCCCTTCAGCGGCGAGAGCGCCAAATCGATTTTTGATTCAGTGACCGTCTTAGCTGGGTCGGCATTGGATGCAAATATCGCATCCTGCGGAACAATTGCCATGGCGTCAGGCGGGCCTGATTGGCTTGCGTCAACGGGACTTCCTGCACTCGGTCGCAAGATATCGTCGCGAAGCCGATGCTTCGGGAATTTTGAACAGTCGATTGTCAGTGGTGAGTTTTCATGATACTGGCCAGCGCATCAGTGAGCCCGCTATGGTATCTATCAAGATCCGCCGGGTACGTAGGATTGATATTGCTTGGTGTGATAGGAGTGCTGGGTATAGTAACTGCGGGTAATTTCAGAATTGCCCAAGGAACCAAATTTCTAGCTCCCGAAGTGCACAGGTCCCTTTCGCTCCTGACGATAGTAGTTCTGGGAATTCATGTCGGGACAGCGGTTGCTGACAAGTATTCCTTTATTGGTCTCAAGGATGTGTTCATACCCTTTATGGCAACGTATCGACCCGTGTGGGTAGGTTTGGGAGCGGTTGCGGTGGATCTGGGAATCGCTGTGGTGATTACCTCACTTTTGCGGGTGAAGATGGGGTACAAAAGCTGGAGGATAGTTCACTGGGCCTCTTACCCAATATTTGTCCTGTCAATAGTTCACGGGTTGGGTTCAGGCACGGACTCGTCCTTGTGGCTTTCCAAGGTCATATATTTGGTAGTTGGCGCCGGTCTGGTGTTAGCCACCGCATCGCGCTTTCTTTCACGGAAAGATTTGGACTCAGGTGCAAAGGCCGCGCTCTCTGGTATGACGATTGCGGTCCCTTTCGCGATAGTCTTATGGGCGCTCTCCGGCCCGTTTGGAGCGAACTGGACGAAACGCGCGCAGAGTGGACTGAGCCAGTCGCTCCCTGGTTCAAACAATTTGGCGAACGCTGCAGCCAGTTCGCCGAAAGTCTCGCCGTCGGTTTCGCCAGTCCTGCATCTAAGTTCGAGCTACACTTCCAACTGGTCGGGAAGGGTCGACCAGTCACCGGCCAATTCGCAGGGTGATGTCGCCCTGCGACTAATTGGCAGTCTGTCAAGTTCGCCGGGATTCGAGTTGTCGGTCGTGTTAATTGGAACGCCTCTCGATGGTGGAATTTCGATGACCTCAAGTGTTGTGGAAATTGCCTCCAACAGCGGAACGTCAATATATAGAGGAACGGTCACCTCGCTAAGCGGAACGACCATAGTGAGCCAGGTTGCAAATGCCCAAGGAGAAAGCTTCACGTTTTCCGCGAACATTAATTTGGGTTCAAACGGGTCGTCGTTTACAGGTACTGTGGCCGGTTCGACCAGCTCGTCATTTTCTAGCCTGCCTAATGGCGCAGCCAGCCGCAATTCGGAAGCGGGTGACAGGTAATGTCAGATCAGTCGAACCAGTCATTTCCTCGTTTTGCTTACAAAGGAATGACCTTGGCATCAAGAAACGTCGCGGTGATGCCCACCTCAACTATCGCGCTATCTGAGCATCTGTCAATATTTGGGACTCCGGAGCCATATTTTAATTCGATTCGCCATCTGAAGAAGGTTTTGGATGAGAATGAACTCCATGGCAGAGGTGGAGCTGCGTTTCCTCTATCTCAAAAGCTAAAGGGATACGAGAGCCATATCGGCGAAGTGGTGATTATTGCCAACGGTTGTGAAGGTGAGTATCTCTCTCATAAGGACGAGGCACTGATTCAAAGACATCCGCATTTGGTTTTGGACGGCATGGCTATTTTGGGAAGCGCGCTTGATGCCAAGGCGGGCTATGTGCACGTCAAGGCATCTCAGACTTCTGTACAATCCGTTGTAAAGAGGGCGCTAGCCGAACGGGGCCCTTTGAATCCATTCAAGATTGAGGCAACTACCTCCGTGCCAGGTGTCGGCTACATTGCAGGTGCCGAAACCGCAGTGATTTCAGCGATCAACCGCCAGGGCGGACTCCCGGTTTACCTTCCTGAGAGGCCTATTCTCCGAGGAGTCAGGAAGCTGCCGACCCTCACAGCCAATGTCGAAACTTTAGCTCACTTAGCACTATTGGCCAGGTTCGGCTCGACGTGGTTTTCTTCGGTTGGAACTGCCGAAGATTCGGGCACGCGTTTACTAACCATAACTTTGCCAGACGGCAGTTACACCGTGGTGGAGGTGGTCGCCGGATCCGCGTTCAGCGAAGTGTTCTCAACCTTGGGAGTAAGCCCTAATCAGGTGAGCTGCGGGCTCTTGGGGGGCTATTTTGGGCAAATCGTAGATGTAGAAAGATTGTGGGGTCTTCGCGCAAGCCAGTCTGATCTGAAGAAATCGGGCTTTTCTTTTGGTGCTGGCGTGGTTGCCTTGGCCAGCGGATGTCCGATTGAAGAGACTGCCGCAGTACTCAGATATTTGGCAGGCGAATCTTCTGGCCAGTGCGGGCCTTGCTACCTCGGCCTTCCCGAGCTTGCGAGGGCTTGGTCCGAGCTCAGACCGGGTAAAGCCCACTCTCGTTCAATTTCTAGGGTTAGCGAACTCTGCGACGAAATAGCAGGAAGAGGCGCTTGCTCAATGCCCGACGGAGCCGTCCTATTGGCGCGCTCGTCGCTCAGCAGATTTAGAGCTGAGCTGTTGGCTCATCAAAGCGGAACGTGCGGCTACACATCTTCCGCGGGGAGATTGGTTCCAAGACAGGGAGCGATGGTGGCTAGGTAGTGGAAGGACGGCTGCAGATTTCCATTAATCCAATTGCATGCAAAGGGCATGGAATGTGTGCCGAACTTTTGCCCGAGCTGATTGAACTCGATGAATGGGGCTTTCCCTTAATCAAAAAGAGGGACGTGCCGCTTTCCTTGATCGATCATGCTAGACGCGCTGAAAGATTGTGCCCGACTCTTGCTCTTATCCTAAAGCAGGACTAAGACCCCGATTTGGTCTTGAAGAGTTCCTCCGTGAGGGTAACGTTTAACCCTTGAGTGGAGGCGCAATGACAAGAAACGAATTTTCTTCAGAGATCAAAGATAGAAATCCAATATCGGAACCACTTCAGCCGCGGCCGATCTTGCTTGCAATCGGAATTGCGATATCGGCAGTGTTGCCGGTTTTTCTGACAGGCGCCCTGGCGGTACAGATAAGGAATAACCTTGATTTCACGCCCTCGCATCTCGGTGGGGCCGTAGCAGTATTTTTCCTCTTTGCGGCGCTGTCGTCTTTCATTTCCGGACATCTGTCTCATAGAGCCAATAATGCAAAGGTCATCCGTTCCTGTATGCTCGCATCGTTTCTGGTGCTGCTCGGAATTGGTACGGTGGCTCGGAACTATCCCGCCCTTGTGCTTCTGCTCGCAATTGCCGGAACAATCAACGGCTCGCTGCAACCATCGATAAATCTGTACATTTCCCGCGCGATTCCGACAAGACGGCAAGGGCTGGCCTTCGGGGTCAAGCAAGCCGCGGTTCCACTCGCCACGCTTCTGGCCGGCCTAGCCGTTCCAACCATCGCGCTCACCATAGGCTGGCGGTTTGCGTTTCTTGGAGTTGCGCCATTGGGGCTTATATTCTTCTTCCTGTCTCCCAAGTCAATTCAGCCCGTAGAGGATCTGCCTGCCAACTCAGCCAGGGCAGAGCGGCCATCCGCCGCTCCAATAGTGATGCTCGCAATCGGAATGGGTTTGGGCACGGGCGCCGCAAATGCTTTCGCTGCTTTTTTAGTATCTTTCGCGGTCCATTCGGGTTGGAAGCCCGGTTTGGCCGGGCTGTTGGTCGTGTTTGGCTCCGCGGTTGGGGTTACGGCACGGGTGGGCCATGGTCTTCTTGCAGATAGGAGACACGGAAAGCATTTTCTATTCGCAATATGGTCGGCAATCGTGGGCGGATTGGGATACCTGATGTTTGTCTTGGGCTACGGTTGGCTGATCATCCCTGCAACAGTGGTCAGTTATGGTGCGGGATGGGGTTGGAATGGACTGTTCATCTTCGCCGTGGTCAGGAATTTTACGAAATTTGCTGGCTATGCCACGGGTATTGTCCAGTCGGGGGCATATATCGGCTCGGTAATTGGACCATTGGGATTTGGTTTCGCCGTGGAAAGGGTGGGTTATCCGTTTGCCTGGACCTTGGCAGCGCTATCAGCATTCGCGGCTGCGATAGCTGTCGGAATTGCCCGCCGGCTTGTGCTCTCCCGTGAGCCCGGTGCCGTTGGGTAGTGGAGTTTCCGGAAGTTTTGCCAAAAGGACGGACTCATCGTCTTGGAGTGCCAAGAAAATGCAGATAGATTGTTATCACCGCTTAGGCAATTCATTGATGGTTACTGGAGCGAAACCGATCCTTAGAGACGGCAGGAAGCCTGATTTTCCAAAATGCGTGGAGGGGTGTTGAAGAGCAGCGAGGAAAACCTTCAGATCAGTGGGCCGGTTGACAGGTTTATGTTTCGGCCCGTTCTTCTTGGTATTTCGCTTACCACAGTTTCGACAATTCCAGTTTTCCTGACCGGCGCCTTAGGCGTTCAAATCCGGCGAGATCTACATCTTAATGCAGCTGAGCTTGGAGGAGCGGTTGCGGTGTTTTTTGCTGCTGCGGCAATCACTTCCGTTTCTTCGGGGAAGCTGGCGCAGCGTTCAGGGTTTGAAATCATTTTGAAGATCTGTGCACTGTTATCGGTTGTTGCCCTTGCGGGCATTGGGTTTCTCGCTAACGACTATCCACTGCTGTTGGCGTTTCTTGCGATTGGCGGTATCGCAAATGGCGCGGCACAACCTGCGGTTAATTTATTTCTGGCCAACGTCGTGCCGGTTTCGAGACAGGGTTTCGCTTTTGGTGTGAAACAAGCCGCTATTCCGGTATCAACGTTTTTGTCGGGCCTCGCGGTTCCGTTCGTCGCTTTGACCATTGGTTGGCACTACGCCTATGCGATAGTCGCACCAATCGGGATAGTTTTATTTTTTTTGATTCCAAAGGCGCCACGAGGGGCCGAACGAGCAAGTAGTCCTTCGAAAGGCAAGCAAAAGATATACATTGCGCCGCTCATTGTACTGGCAATTGCCATGGGATTGGGTTCGGGCGCCGCTAACGCTCTCGGAGCTTTTCTGGTTTCCTCGTCGGTACACGCAGGTTGGACCCCCGGAGCCGCTGGGTTCCTAGTGGTTCTTGGCTCGGTAATGGGTATAAGTTCCCGCCTTCTTAATGGGTATCTCGCTGACAGGCGCGTTGGCCGTCATCTTGCCGTCACGGCATGGATGGTTGGCGCCGGTGGTATTGGTTACCTGCTCCTTGTACTGGGTTATGCATGGCTGGTTGTGCCTGCCACGATCATTAGCTACGGAGCAGGATGGGGTTGGAATGGCTTGTTTAACTTTGCCGTGGTGTGGAGCTATCCCCGGGCAGCCGGCCATGCGACTGGCATAACCCAGTCTGGGGCCTATTTCGGGTCTGTGCTCGGCCCGCTAGTTTTTGGGTTCATAGTTGATCATGCCGGCTATAGCCTGGCCTGGGGATCCGCTGCTCTTCAGGCATTCTTAGCTGCTTTAGCAATGCTGATCGCACGCAAAATGATGGTCGCAGCGTCTGCGCAATTGCGTGGAGTCACTTCCTAGGCCAGCTCTAGGATCTATTTGGATATGATCCGCCTTCAGGGCAGCAGTCCCGGCGCGCCGTTGGAGGCGCTAGATTTCAAAGGATCAGTTTCGCAGTTAGGGGAACTTGCGTTTTGGAGAATTCTTCAGTTCTAAAGTTTGTCGGGGTAAGCCTTGTCTACCAAACTCAGGCAGTCCTATCTGACGTTTCCTTTGAGGCCTTTCCTGGTGACCGCTGGGCAGTTCTAGGGCAGAATGGTGCGGGTAAATCCTCGTTATTCCACATCGCGTCGGCGCGTCTTAGACCTTCGTCAGGGCTTGCAATTGTTCTCGGGGAGCAACTCGGTCGAACCGATATGAGGAAGTTGCGCAAAGACATTGGTATCAGTTCAAGTGTGATTGCTGAACAGTTACCCGGAAATCTTTTGGTCAAAGAGGTTGTATTGACCGGGCTATATGGAGATCTGGCGCCGTGGTGGCATGTCTACAAGATAGACGATCAAGTTAGAGCGTTTGATTTACTCGAGTTAGCTGGCGTGGGTAGCCTGTCGGACCGGATTTTCGGAACTCTGTCCGCGGGAGAGCGTCAGCAGGTCATGATTGCACGCGCCTTAATGCCTAATCCAAAGCTCCTGCTTCTCGATGAGCCAACCTCCGGACTTGACATGGGAGCCAGGGAGCACTTTCTCGAACGGCTGAGCTCGCTCTTGTCTGCGCACAAGGACTTAGCATTGTTTATGATAACCCACCACATCGAGGATGTTCCGGTCTCGACTACACATGCCCTGGTGTTGAAGGCAGGTGAGGTGCTTGCGATCGGCAGTGCCAGAGAAGCCCTGACCGATGAGAGCCTGTCTTTGGCCTTCGATTATCCTCTCAAGATCGAGAACCATTCCGGCAGGTACCGGGCAGTATCCCGGCTGGCTCATTGAATGAGCAAGGCGTGTTCGTTGCCAGCCGCCAGGAGAATATTGGGTTAGTCGAACAAGTCATAGGTCCCGGAAAAGTCGGCGGATTCGAGATGCATTCCAATCGCGTCCTTGTCCGCGAAAAATTGCACGCACTGGACAATTCCCAAAACTATAACGGGGCGAAACCGGCTTTCTAAAGAGGGTTGTCTAATGCTTGGACTAAATGCGTGAAAGTCGCTGGTTTTGTTCTCGAATGGGCATGATTATGCAACGGGCCCGGAAATCCTGCCAGCTACTGGCGCTGGATTAGTCGACGCGCCTGAGGCTTGTCTTGTAGCGTTTCCCGTTTTCGACGTAATTGGAGACAATCAGGGCGAAACTACCCTTTTTGACCCGGTCTGGAATGATTCGCGCAGGTGCGCCAAGCGCCATCGAATACGACGGAATGACCGTATCGTTGGTCACTACCGAGTTAGCGCCAACGAGCGCATTGCTCTCGACAAGCGCCCGGTGGAGAACTATTGAGCCAGACCCGATAAGAGTGTCATCCTCGACGACGCATCCTTCAAGGTGAGCAAGATGTCCGATAACGCAGCGTGAACCGATAACGGTGCCGAGACCAGCTGATGCGTGTA
>JAJYFX010000052.1 GCA_021785315.1 Actinomycetes bacterium
ATCGGTCGCAGCAGCAAATGCTGCGAAAATTCCAATCGTGGATGTGGTAGCTGGAGAACCAACTCCTGATGTGGCTGGCCAGGGTTATGGCACCAGCATATTTGGTGGTTCAGGGCCGTCATGGGTCGAGCTGGGGCGGCTTATGGCTGACACTGCGATAGTACATTCTTCAGGTGGCAGCATTAATGTTGCAATTATTACTTTTGACAATCCGATTAGTACTGGCGTTGTCGAGGGTATAAAGGCGGTGTTCTCCACATGCTCTAATTGCCACATAATTTCGTCCCAAGATATTGAGCCCACAAACTGGGCAACCAAGGTTGCTGGAGCGACTTCGTCACTAATACTCGCTAATCCGAGCCTCAATTATGTGTTACCTGTGAGTGATACCCCATCGATCTTTGCTACTGCAGGCGTAAGCCAGGCAGGAGCCGCAGACCATGTCACGGTGGTTACTTCGGGAAGCAATGGCCCGGCAACTATTGCGTTAGTTCAAAAGGGACCTATCATGATCGCGGATCCCGGCTCCTCAGCTCCATGGTCGGGCTGGGAGGCGATGGATCAGGCTCTCCGCGCCATGAGCGGAATGAAACCAGGAAATCCGGCAACCCCTATTCGTTATCTTGACAAGTCAAATCTTGCCGGCTTGCAATTGACCCCTGATTTGAGCAGCGTTTTTGGTGATGCCTATGTTGCGGGGTACAAAAAACTATGGGGTCTCGGCTAGGTTTTCCACTGAAATTCGAATCGTCAGCCCGATGTCGGGCTTAAGTGGGTGCGCCCTGAGATTGTCAGAGTAGTGCGCAGCTGCAAGTTAGCAGATGAGCGTTCTGACCCAGTCCGGCCAAATAGAGGTTGAAATCGAAAGCTGTGATGGTGGCCTTGATGCTGCCGCCACAGCTTTCGTCGCTCGAGGTGATGGGTATCTATCTCGGGACTAAGGTCCTTTCCACCCAAGCGGCAGTCAGGAACACTGATGGGTGCCATATGCAGCCCCAGTGTCTGCACTGGACCTCTGGCTTAGCTAACCGTCCCGAGAAGGCAAGCTGGTATCTTTCGACTGCCCAACTATCGGAGGTGGGGCCTTTGAAGAAGGGTTAGTTCCCACAAGCGCGCTGCCCGAGGTTCGATCGGGTCGAATTTGAGGCGCTTGCTGCAAATGGGCAGGCCCGATTCGCGTTACGCGGATCGACCAAAGAAAATAAGCGTACTGCCATGCCAACTGTCGTCCAGATCGGCGCTCGGGAAATTGCAGCGTATTGAGGATCTCATCGCCGAATCATCTCATGCGGGTATTGCCAGGTTCAGTAGCGAAGGTAATCTAAACTACTGAAGTCGCGCTTCTGCTAGATGCCGCCTTTGAAATTCCAGACCAGCTTGCACATGATCTCTAGCTGCAGCCTCAGCGGCATCGGGATCTCCGGCCTGGAGCGCGGCCAGAATTCGGCGATGTTCAATGAAGACCCGTTGCTCGGCGCCCTTGAGGTTAGCCTGCTGCATTGCCAAGCTAACCATATCTGCGACGATCCTGTTGATTATAAGTAGCCGCCGATTGCGAGCTGCCTCCAGTATTTGCCGATGGAAAAGAAGGTTGGCTCGAACAACAGTGGTGTTATCACCCATTGCGGCAGCCTCGGCAACGCGATCGTTGGTTGACTCCAACGTCAGAAGCTCTCCTTTGGTGATCCACTTTGCGGCCAGTCTTGCGGCGTGTCCGTCTACCGCCCAGCGGACCTCAAAGATCTCTTCAAGGTCGACGATACTGGTAACTGGAACAATAAGACCGACACGGGGAATCGTTTCTACGAGCATTTCCGATTCGAGCAGGTGGAGTGCCTCACGCACTGGAGTGCGGCTAACGTTGAGGTTCCTCGCCAACTCTTCCTCGGTAAGTCTGGTACCAGGGGAATGCTTTCCTTCTAAGATTGCTGCCTTGATGTTTTCGTAGGCGTAGCTCATTGCTGACCCGCTGCGTCTGGCGAGCGGCTTAGAACCTGGAAGCGATGTATCCCCTTGCATACGACAGATTCTACCTTTGCAAAATTCAAGGGTAGGTATGATTTCTAAAATGGCGCGGACGTGTTGTGAGAAATAGCAGAGAGTACGTTACCAACAGAGGTCGATACCCAATAGGTCGATTATTGCTGCGGTTACCTTGAGCCAGTTGTAATCTATCGGCCGGGTTTTCATTAGCCAAACACTACGCCGGTCATGCGCTATGGAGGTGCAGTTGTGCACGGGTTCTTTGCCCTGTACTGAACGTTTAGGGCTGGAAATTAGAGTTTCCGGCTCTGTCAGCAAGGCTAAGGATGACCCTGACCCTTTTGAAATCCTTTCGGCAACTTTTAGGCGTTAGCGATGAATCACCCGTGACAGTACTTGGGGATCTGGACCAAATCGGAAGAAGTCCCGGGGTTGCAGGTTGGGCGAAGAACCATGTGATGAAGGGTCCATTATCTCGCGTGTAGGTTGGTCGCCTTTGTTCCGCCGTGATGGTTTCCCTTGCGCCCTTGCACAATGGGTGCCGACTTCTTGTCGCGCACTTTATTGGGGCACATTTGAATGCCGATACAGTCCACCATATAAACATTCAATTTGGAATCGACGAAATTGCGCCACTTTGCCGTTTTTATCCTTGCCAAACCTAGTTTCTCTCAGAAAGTGCCGTGAAATACTAGTGAGGCACAATTGCAGTGGCGTGTCGTGAGCTGGCTGCTCGGGAGATCGCGCGAGGCTAGAAGGAGAATAATGTAATCAGGAAGTTAGCGAGTGTCCCATCGAAACCAGCGAATGCCTACGCCGGCGAAACATACTATGTAGGCGAGAGTTACTAAAAGGGAAAGTGAATCATGGCCGGTCCATTTAGCCGGGTTGATGGCAGCGGAAAAGAGAGCCATGACCGTGCCCACTGGCGACCAGGAGGCTATGAACTGAAGCGCTCCGCCGAGCGCGCCACTGATACCGAACAGACCTAAAAAAATCAGAGCTGCAAAGACAATTCGACCAGCTGCGTTGACGGTATCAGATGATTTGAGCATGCCAACCAATGCCAGTCCGATACTCAGGAATAGGGCGCCGCCCAGAATCGAAATCGCGAGAACCAGTACATACTGCCCGAGGCTGAGAGCCAGGTGGTACATCGAGGCGCCAACGATGACGACCAGTAGCGCGATAACTAGATTTGCAACCACCTGGATTGCGAGACGACTCGTTATTATCATCCATGTCGGTGCGGGGGTCACTCTGAGCCGCTGGAATACGCCTGCATCTCGATCTCTGGCAACACCAAGAGTGTATCCGAGCATTGAAGTTGACATTAGGCCGTAGGTAATGGCGAGCCCGACCAATATGAGTGAACCGCCAAGGCGCTGCTGGGCTTTATTGCCATGCGTGGTGAACAAGATAACCATCGGCAGAAGTATGCTCAAAACAACTGATCGCCGATTTTTCACTAATACCAATATGTCAGCTTTGAGCAATGACCCATATGTCAGCTTTGGACTTGGGCTCACTGCTTGTTCGTAGCTAGTCACGTATTTCACTTCCAGTCAGTCCGATGAAAACATCTTCTAGCGTTACGTCACCATGGGCCACATTTTTAACTCTGATGTCGTCTTTGTGTTTCTCAATAATTCGATTGGGCGTGTCGCAAGTTACCAGCTTGCCATGGTCGATGATCGCAACTCGATCGCATACAGTCTGCGCCTCTTCCATTGAGTGGGTTGTGAGAAGTATGCTGCCTCCAGCTTGGCGGACATGCTCAATTCTTCCCCATAGTTGTCGGCGGGATTGGGGATCTAGTCCCGATGTCGGCTCGTCTAGAAGTAGCAGGACAGGATTATGGATCACAGCGATCAAAAGCGCAAGGCGCTGTTGCTGACCTCCCGACAGCTGCTTGAAGGGCTTTCCCGCCTCATTTGAAAGGCCGATATCTTCCAATCTTTCATCGATTTCACGCCGACTCAGTCGTATCCCATAAAGGCCGGAATAAAGACTGACGATCTGTCTGATGGTGAGCTCGGACTGGAAGCTAGTTGCTTGCAACTGGACGCCCATTATTGCTTTGGCGCGCTGGGAATTGTCGGTGATATCGATTCCGTCGATCAACACTTGACCCGAGCGGGGCTTGATAAGCGCTTCAATGGAACTCATGATGCTAGTTTTCCCTGCTCCATTTGGCCCAAGCAGCCCGAATATTTCTCCCCGTTCAATCTCCAAGCTGACCTCGTCAACCGCTATCTTGGTCCCATATGCGACCGAAAGGCCTTTAACCTCCAAAATTAAAGGTTTGCCCGGTCGTTGCGGTTCTGTCATTTAGGTTCTCCATTCGAACGGGTCCAGGTTAAGGCGTTTGCAATCAGTCGATTTGCTATCTTGTCGAGCATTGAAACCAACTCCTCAACTTCGCCCGTTGTGGTAAATGCGACGGCCTTGGCGATCACCTTGTCGATTGATTCATAGGCAAGCCGAGCTCCCTGGCGCGCAACATCAGGATTACCACGAACCAGCGTGCGGCGTCGGTCGGCAGGGTCCACTTCAGTTTGGAATACTCCCAGCGTACGAAGGCGGGCCACGGAAGTCGAGACCTGGCTCTGCAACAGTCCTGTTCGTCCGCAGATGTCGCCAATCGTGGTTGCTGGGTGTTCGTATACGTCGAATAGCACGAGCTTGACGGTGGTGGGCAGTTTCCTCAGTCCATCTGCGGGCATTGAACTCTCTCCGAGATTGGCGAGTTTGCGTCCTAAAAGGAACAGCTCGAGAGAATTCATAATGAAAATGATACATCATCAATGATATGAAATATTCAAATTTTTGACATGGTCTTAAACTTCGGCAGGGTCGTTCCTCTTCCAGACATATCTACTCTCAATACGAACTGAATATGCCTGGGGACAGTAATTCGGGATCCCAGGGATCATTGCCCGGTCGGTGCTTCCGTCTGTGTATTTTGTCGTACCCGATTGCCAGTAGGCGTATGGGTATATTGCAATGATCTTTGCTGGTTCTTGCCACGGTTCAATTTGGGCAACCGTCGGCACACAACTCTAAATCGCAGCGTCTCATTACGAATTTATTGGGCAGGCGCCGATCTTTGCAGCAGGCGAGTGCTTCTCTTAAAAGGCCGCCAGCTCATCCAACCACGTCCGAGCCCGTAGAATAGCGCTCCCAGCGACCCGACAAAGAATCCAACCGGCCAGTCTGAGAGATACGAGAGCGCAAGGGCTATCCATACTGTCAAGAGCGCAAAGGCAACCGCGAGCAGGATAGCGACAAGGGGCCTATTTGTAAATGAGCGTGCTGCCGCAGGTGGACCTACCATCAGAGAAAATACTAACAACGCCCCGACTACGGGCAGCGACATCACTGTAGCGAGTGCAAGCACCAGCAAGAAGAGGATTTCCATATGGCTGCTACGGACACCAGACACTTCAACCAAATCTGGTGAGAGCGAATCCAGCATCAAGGGTCGATATAGAACTGCGGTCGCCGTAATGGCAACGGCACCCAGAGATGCGACCAGAAGAATTTGGCTGGTGCTAGTGCCAAGGACCTCGCCGAAAAGAAAAGAATAGATTGCCGGCGCATATGCGTTGGTAAAACTGAAGAAAAGAGCTCCGAGGCCAAGCAGGAAGACGAGCGAGAGAGCGGTAGCGACACCCTGTTTACTTCGGCGTCCGAGTCGGTTGATCCCCAGAACTCCCAGCGCGGCGAACACTGCCAAGCCAATGAACGAATTTATCCCCAGAAGAGTCGCAGCTGCTGCGCCCGGGAAGCTTCCTAAAGGCAGGGCGTGTGCCTCGAACGCGTTCCCCCGCAATACGACGAAGAATCCGACCACCCCAGCCACGACCGCTACGATCGAGGCGATTATCCATGCATTCAACATGAAACCTGAGAACATAGCTAGGACCTGCCAGACCGTAGGGGTGTCGCGATCTTTGCTGCCGCGATGCCGCCGCGTCCCGATACGAAGCCCGTTATCAAGTAGGCAAGGAACACTAGCATCACGATAAGAAAGCTCACCGGCAAGTTGTGTCCCGGAATCCAGTTTGCGCTGTCATATGCCAAAAGAATTCCAAGCCAGGCCGCACCTAAACCGATAAGCGCCGCCAACCATATTGCAAGATTGGGGCGTTTTGCCAGCCGGAGCGCTGTTGCCGCAGGGCCGATCAGAAGAGCGGTAGACAGGATCGCGCCAACGCTGATGGCGGAGAGCGCGACTGCGGAACCGAGAACGAGCATCTGGACCAGGCCAACTAGACGCACGCGTATGCCCTGTACTGCCGCAATTTCCGGGTTGATGGAACTGAGCAGCAGCGGTCTGTATAGCGCGATCAAAATAGTCAAGGTGACTGAACCGACAATGACCACTAAGAATTCAGTCCATGACGGAATTGCAAACATGGAACCGAACAGCACTGCAATCGTCGTGCCGGATGTGCTTGTAGTGGTGACATCTAAGTAAAGGAAAAGCGCAGCCAGACCAAGTCCCGCACCGAAGACCACACCAGTGGCGAGATCCCTGCCGCGCGCTCTTTCAACTCCAACTAATTCCATTCCTCCAGCTCCAAGTATTGCCATTCCTAGGAACCCGAGCAGGGGATTGATCCCTAATAAATATGACGCAGATCCGCCTGCGCTGCTTACATCGGCGAGCGAGTGACCAGCAAACGCCTGACCCCGGATGACCGTGAAGATGCCAACGACCGCAGAAACAATGGCCGCAACTCCGCCAACGAAAAGCGCCGTAAGAACAGGTTGGCTCGTGAAGAATCCAGGCTCGAAAATGAAATTGAGGAGCGTTTTCATGGCGAGTCGCTCGTTTCAGACGTGGCGCAGTCGCGCCCGGGCTCAAAATATTCGTCGCCCGGCCCGGTGGTGATCAAAATCCGCCCGTGAACCCTGATTACGTCGACATGGTAGCCATACAGATTGCTCAATACTGCACCGTCGATTACTTCGCTTACCGGACCGCTCGCTGCATGGCCGTTGGCCAGATAAACTAACCTGTCCATCGCACCCATCAGCGGATTGATGTCGTGAGCCGAGAGCAGAATCGTGATCTGCTGCTCATGCGCCAGCTGGTTCAGCAGAGTGACAACTTCTGCCACGCTTCTTATGTCCAGATTTGCCAACGGCTCGTCGAGAAGCAGGAGCTTGGGGCGGCGAATCAAGGCATGCGCAATTAGGATTCGCTGTTGCTGACCTCCAGAAAGTTCTCCAATTCGCTGATCGGCAAAAGCCTCGGCATTTACTGCGCGGAGCATGTCGTCCACTTGCCCACGACGCTCTTTGGAAGGAAGCCGAATCCCAAGCCGCTGGCCATCCAATCCCAATTCCACCAGGTCTCTGGCTCTTACGGGTATATCAGGATCAAGCAGGATTTTTTGAGGGACGTACCCGATCGGTCGGCGCCGCGCGAATTCCGCGCTGCCTTCGAAAAGAATCGACCCTTCCGCAACCCGGTGGAATCCAAGTATTGCGCGTAGCAGTGTCGTCTTCCCCGAGCCGTTTGGACCGATGAGGCCGCTGAATTCTCCGGAGTGCAATTCGAAATTGACATCATGGAGAATCTCTTTATTTCCCAGGACAACGCTCATATTGCTTACCGTGAGCATCGGTTCGGAACCTCTAATGCTGGCGCTCATAGCTTTGTGGTGGAAAGGTTGTCGGCTACAGCTTTCTCCAGCGCTGCAGTTTCTGCCATCATCCAAGTTTGGTAACTGTACTTAGTTGGCATCGTCTCATACGCACCCACTATCGGTATTCCATTCTTTTTTGCCAGATTCTGGAACGATTGCGTCAAGGTATCCGTGACTTGCTGATTTTCTACGAATACCTTGACTTGGTGTTTGCTGAATAAGTAATCCTGCAGCGTCACGTCCTGTGGCGAAGGGTCGAATCCTCCCATTACCGCCGCCTGGAGGCTAAACGGCGTTTTGATATCGCATCCCGCGGCTAGGAGAAGATAATCCGCCACCGGCTCGCTGACTGCCACTGCTGTGTTGGGGTAGTTAGCCTTGAATTTGGCGAGTTGGGCATACCAAGGCTGCAGGGATGCCCTGAACACAGACAGGTTTGCATTGAAATACGCGGCATTTGCCGGTTGGAGGGCAGAAAGATCCGTCGCCACGGCCGTGGCGACGGCAGGCATAGTGTTTGGGTCGTACCATAGGTGGGGATCTTTGGTGTCGCTGGGCAGCTTGAGGAGGGTTTGCACGTTAACGACCTTGCGTACTGGGTTGGGTGAGGCGGAAATCATCTTGGAAGCCCAGCCATCGTAGCCGGCGCCGTTTAGGACGATGAGGTCCGCGCGGGATATCTCGTGAGCCACAGTTGAACTGGCCTCGAAGGAGTGGGGGTCAGTGTTTGGATTGTTCTCGACCGAATCCACGTGAACGTAGCTGCCACCGATTTGGGAAATGACATTGGCGTAGACGCTCTCGGCGCCGACTGCATTGATTAGTCCTGAACCGCGAGAAGAAGGCGAAGAGGAATGCGCAGTGCCGCAACTGGCTGCAATGACGGCTAAGCCAGCCAGCGCGGGACCAACCGCCTTCCGTTTCAAGTTTGCCGTGCGCTTTGAGCGAGCCAAGGAGTTCTCCCAGACAGTGCGTTTCGAAATATATTCTATACTAAGACTAAGTCTCATTATATAAAGTACACTGAGTTGTTGGGTGTCAGAAACGCCAAAGGAGCCATTTAGCGGACTCTCGCAGGTAACTCTGGTGCTTGGGTTATGCAGAATGCGGTTTTGCGGGTTCTACGATGGTTCTGCCGGATTATTGAGATGCATGAGAATCAGATATGAAGGTTTGGCAAGCAAG
>JAJYFX010000053.1 GCA_021785315.1 Actinomycetes bacterium
ACTCAGCAACTCAAACCGCTTCTTGCTCATGCAAGAAGTTCATCAAAACAACCGCATCAAGCAGAAGTCTCCAGCTTGAGGCCGAACCTATTTATGAAATACGCTCTACAAAACAAGATAGCCTCTGCGACGAAGAATACAGCACGCGATAGAAACCAACTGGATCGTCGAATCGGCTACCGAAAGTGCGATCTTCATTAGCCCAAATCCAATCGGGCGGTTGCCATGGCGAAGGCAACCGCCCGAGTCGAAAGATAGGAGCGTTTGGAGTGCAGACCGACAGATGATCTGCGGTGAAAGAGATAAGCAAACCTAGCCTCCGGCAGCGAATGTTCTGGCAGCACCCAATATGAGGGGAGCCACCTTATCCAGGTTCTTTTCTCGGATCATGCGTATAGGAACGCGATCGCCGAGTTCAGGATTTACGCCCATCAGCCATGCCTGAACAACAGATGGTGAATCTACGGTACTTAACGTCATGACGACGTGATAGGCAAAACGCAGATGCCGCTCCGCCTCGTTGTAAGAGTGCGCCCCTTCCATCCAACGCACGAGAGCCCGTGTGTCTTTGACGCCGGCGATATAGGCAGTCAACTTCTTGCCCACAATAGACACCAGTGCGGTGATGATCTCGGGCATCGGAAGCATGAGTGAATTCCTGTGTGCCTCAAGATCCGGCTTAGACAAAGAAAGAGTGGCCATGGCGAGTACCTCCCATTTATCAAGGATAGGCGTTTACACTGTAATGTCAAGAAAATATCAGTCAAATAACGTCACCATTGCAGTGTAACTGAGCGCGGCAAATCAGTCTCTGGAGCAGGTCGGAAGCAGCCGTTGTGGCCGGAATGTTGGCGTCGCTGCGCTTTTTTTGGGTTGTTCAGCACAACAAAATCGAGCATGTCCCGCTTGCAGTTGAAAGTGGGGAGCGGCGGTTAGGTTGATGGTACTACGCGACCTTCTTGCTGGCGGTCGCAGTGGGGTTGAGGATCGCTTCCAGCGCCCAGAGGTCTTTGTGTCCCATGATGCGTTTGAAGCGTTTCTCGGTTCTGAGGAAGGCCGAAGCCATCCAACGGAAGACCATCTTGCCATTCTGCCAGTGGGTCACGCGGCGGGTCTGGATGCGTACTCCGGCGTGCGGGCTCTCGATGATGTTGGTGGTGGCCAGGCAGCGGTGCAGCGCCGGCGGGATGTCCAGCCGGTTAATGGTGAAGCACTCCTCCAGGCCCTCCAGCAGACTGGCCGCCGCCTGCGGATACTTTTGGTCCAGCCATGCTGCCAGCTTCTTGATGCGCGCGATGCCCTTGTCGGCGTCCAGTTTCCAGGCCGCCCGCAGCAGGCTTTTGACCTGCGGCTTGTCGTCCTTGGGCAGATAGTCGAGCACGTTCCGCAGCTTGTGGGCGCGGCAGCGTTGCACCTTCTGGTCCGTACCGAAGACGGCGTTGATAGCGGCGCGCAGCGCCTTGGAGCCGTCGATGACGAACAACATCTTGCGCTTGGGATCAACGCCCCTGGAGACGATGTCTTCGAGAAGCTCGGTGATGACGGTCGAGTTTTCCGTGGCTCCTTCGCGGATGCCCAGCACATGCTTATGGCCTTCCGAGTCCACACCCACTGCGCCGATCATGGTGTATTCGCCGAAGTTGAGTCCGTCGATGTAGACCACCAGCAGTTTCAGTTCGTCGAAGCGGCGGCTGACCAGCGCCTCGACCTCGGCTTGGGATGCCTCGATCGCCGCCCGGCTGACCGCCGAGCGCGACACCCCGGCCGTCTCGGCCATCTGCGGGATGACCTGCTTGTAGTTGCGCGTGGAAACCCCGTGCATCAGGATGTCCAGCATGCGCTTGCCCATCTGGGCAGGATTTTGCATGGCAGCGTAGGCCGGAACTTCCACTTCCTGGCTGCGCGTCCCCTTGGTTCGCAAGCGCGGCGGCTGAACTTCCAACTTGCGGTCACTCAGAAGCACCTGGCCAGCCTGGCGACCGTAGAACACCACCTCGCCTGTGCGCTGCTTACCCTGCTGCTGGGGACCGCCTGCAGCCTCCATGGCCGACAGTTGCAGCACGGCCTGAATAGCCGCTCGTCCGGTTGTGTCGATCAGCTCGTCGCAGGCCATCTGGCACTGCTCGATCAGATCCACCATGGGCAGCAGTCCCTGCCCGTTCTTGACCAGAAAGCTGGCCAGCTCTTGTTCGTTGAGTTTCCCTTGTTTGCGGATGGTGCGGTAAGCTCTTTTCACGGCGGTTCTCCTTGTAAAAGGTTGGCAACCCGATTCTTCCAGAATCGGGTCGAACCGCCGCTCAACTTTCAACTACGGATGGGACATCCTCTCGAAGACGCGCCGCACCTTCACCGTCAGCTTTCCCTCAGACCTCGCCAGCCAGGTGGAACGGCTGGCGAAGCAGGAGAGCAGGACGACCAGCGAGCTGTTCCGAGAGGCATTCCGCACCTATCGCGCACAGCAGTTGCGCAAGACCCTGGACGAACTGAACGCACTGGGACGCGCCGACGACCACAAGGGGTATACGCCTGAAGATGTGGAGCGTCTGGTGCGGGAGGTTCGCACCGAGAAGAAGCAGAGAAGAAGCCGCCGCCTCCTATGATCGTCGTTGTCGACTCAGGGATATGGATCTCGGCAATTGAGTTTGGAGGGACGCCCGCCATAGCCATCGAGAAGGTGCTCCAGGCAGGTGGCCTTGCCATCAGTCTGGAGATTGAAGAGGAAGTTTTCCGCGTGCTGCAGGACAAGTTCGGCCGCAACCCCCAGATGCTCCAGAGGCGGCTTGGGCCACCGGAGAGATGGACGGAGTTTACCGCGACTCAAAGGATGACTGCATGGTGGAATGCGCAGTAAAAGCCGGTGCACTACTCCTGCCAGAGCGACGTCGCCTATGCCTCCTGATAACACCCCGTCCATGCCCTATCAATCAGATAAAGCCACAGAACTTGCGAGAGAGTCCTTCGAACCTATAATCGGCCAGTCCATTCCATGCCAGATCGTGATGAAGGCAGGGGCAGCAGCAACACTTGAAGATCATCCTCAAGCTCCCCGTCGACGACAGACACCTCAGTGCAATAAGCTCTATAGCCTTCAAGAAAATGGGGATTGCGATATTCGACATTGGAATCGCTTGGCCAAGCGAAAACCCGGTACCGGCCGGACGGAATGTCCCCTACTCGGAATTTCCCAAGATGATCCGCCTGCAATGCGATGGTTACACCGGAGCCCTCCGACTCAACAACGATTAAAACTCGGTCGGGGTCAATGTCCCCAAGATCGATCGATCCTTGAATCATCCCAGAACATCTGACCGCATTAACCACCAAGGAGAGTCCTGCGGGTCCCGGCGGCACTTCAAGGTCCGGTCCGGCTTGATACCGGCCATTGATCACGATCGATGCTACGCATGCCGCACCGCCCCCAGATATCATGAGGACGTAGGATGCTGGGGGGACTGAGGCAAACTTGAGCGTACCGTTAGCTTTGACATCCGCAGACTGGTCAGGAATATTTGAGTCTTTGCTGTAAAGAATTAGCCGATGAACGGCGTTAGTCTGTCCATCTGCAACGACGACCCTCCCGCCGATCGACGCATTCCAAATTGCTGTGACCGCGACTCCGACCACATCCCGGCTACCGACGAATAGATCTTGAGTGCTGGCATATTCTGTACCGAGTGAATACCAGCGAACAGACAACCTGTAAGACCCGGGTGGAACTCCGCTGGCGTCGAAAACACCCGACAGCGGAGAGTACCCAAAGTATGCCCCGGTATTTACTTCTCCGCCGCGGGATCGGCAATAGAGCGTGAACTCTGCATCCTTCGGGTCGGCAGGTATGCTGCCGCGAATGTGGACACCAACGGTGGGGCCAAGGCCGAAATCAGCTGTCGCGGTATCACCTTCTTTTAAATCAATCGAGAGAGCGCTCGCCAAGTCCGTCGCTCCCGGATAGAAATCGAAGGAAGCGGCGTTACCCCCGGAATTATCAAGTGAAGCAGAAGGTGCTTTTCCAACAGGATGATGCGGGTTGAAGACGGCCAGATAGCTACCGGCTGGTAGGTTCGGACACAAGTAACTGCCATTCTTGCTCGTCTCAGCGGAGCACCTCTCAATCAACCGCTCCCTCCCGTCGACAATCCGCAAATCAAAAGCAGTTACGTAACCCGAAACAGCAGACCCAGACCGATCTGTCACCATGCCGCAAATCGAGGAGGTAAGACTATCAACGGCTATCGGCCTCAGATTTCCGCGCGGAACAACTTGAGATATGATGATGGAATTGAGAAGTAAGAGTCGACGGATCATCAACTTCGATCTTTCTTTGGCAGGCAGGCGGCAGCGCTCCGTTGCTTCAATAGACTCGGCTATGCGCAAACTGAAACCTTGGACTCCAGCCTGAACCGCTAGTGCTTGGGGCACTTCAAGGACGACTGAGGCCATTCTGTCGCTGCAGTGGCAACTCAGCCTTGGAAGGGCCACGAATAGCACCCCGCCAGCCACCTTTGTTTGAGGCGGTCGCCAGAACACGGCAACACACCACCGACCACTCTCGAGTCTGTTTAATTGGAAGCTAGGGCGGTAAAGAGCGGCGTCGGGTCGCCACTATTTGATTGAAATTGAAGCGAAAGGTCTCCGTTATAAAGGGAAAGTGCTGGAGTGGACCCGATTTGGATACCTGTATATTGGTTAGCCGTCCAGTTTGTCCCATCCGTACTTTCGAAAACGAAAAGGTCATGCGCTGAACTATCCTGTTGGGTCGCAAGCACTAGGGTATTGTTAAATACCACCATGGATCCGCCACTACCCATTGCTAGGCTCTTTTCCCCGTTGAAACTCCATGTAGTACCGTCGGTACTGCTGTAAACAAACATATAGCGACTAGAATTATTCTGCTGTGAACATAGCCAAAGAGTGCCATTTAATTCCGCGACGGCCGGCTGAGAGGCACTTGAGATGTTCAGGTTGGGGTCGCCTCCCATATTTGAGTCGCTCAAACTCCACGTTCCAGAGCCGCTTTGGGTTAGTTCGTAGAATGCATTGTTTACATTCGTAATGTCTGAACCGAAAATGATCACCAGTTGAGGAATCCCATCTGAGTTTGTGAACACCGTCATAGCAGGCGAGGTTGTGAGGTTAACGGCGGAAGACTGGTAAACCAAGCGGAATGTATAGGCGACATTGTTGGCAATTGGAACAGCCTCTATTACATCAATTCCAAGAGTGTTAGCGTCTGCATAAGTTATATAAATATTGCCCTGGAAGACACCAACTGACGCAGAGCAAGTACTGGGATGGCTCGCCAAACAGTCAATATACGGAACCGTAGTACTGGCGCCGACGCTCGAAGTGAGGGGCTGACCGGATGCCTGAATATTATAGGCTGAGGTCGTCCCGTTGGTTGATATTGAATAATTTAGGGCACCGCCATATGAATATACGGACATCAATACGGACGTGTAAAGGCCGTTCGGGACCTGCGCCGAAGAGACCCCAGCATCCAACAGTAGTTGCGATTGCTCAGCTGGCGCGCCGAAGGACGGGAATGTTTGAGCTGAAGACGCAGATGCCACGATGAACTCGAGCGCCAAGAGCATTAAGACACACGGGTTCGGGTTCTTAATGATAGTTGCCATATTTTCCTCAAATTATCGACTCGGCGGGAAAAGGGCACAGCCTGGCCAGCTTTTGAAGAGCTGCCGCGCAGAGCGGGGACCCGGAATGACATTTGCTTCACGCCGACCGAATAAGATGCCGTAGGTTAGGCTGCGTTGATATCGAAACCTAGGGAGTGAAAGTGAGTCAGAGGACCAAGTCAAGACTAGCACCGATTCCCCACATAGGGGAAAAGCGATGTGTTACCAGGGTATTAATCCTGGCACGGTGTCCCGAAACAGCGTATGGGCGTGTTCGAATTGGGAAATAACTGGCATGTTGAGCGGACGTCCAAAAGTCGTCTCTGAGATGGATCGCAGAAGAGCGCAAGGATTTGAGTGGATTTGTCGGTCCGCGTGCCTTCCACATGCCCAGGCTGAACGGGTTACGGCGGTACATTGGTCAGTCGAGGATTTATCCGACTCGGTTCAACAAAAAGAAACAGCGGCTCGGGCTGATTCCAAGACGGCCAGCCGTAGAGGCTGCTCTCGGAGCGTAGACGAGTCGGACAGCGGCCTCGAAAGATCCGTCCGACGCTAAAATCGAAGCCCGCGCACCCCCGCCCGGGCCGCCGCAGTAGATTCCGTCCTTCAGGAACTCAGCGAGCTTTGTTCAAAGATGCCCCGAGGCTCCGCACTAGGTTCACCTACGGATATATACGGTATAGGCAGTTGGAACCTCAGGGCGGGTCCACCACTTGTAGCTGATCTGGGATGTCCACCTCTCTCTTACGGTATAGTGCTTACTCAACTGCTCGTCGAACTCAGGCCAGGACGCGATCCGGGCAAAGCTTCGCTCCACATGAAAACATTGATTGTCTGTCACGATAACGATTGAAGGATTCGCTGAGTCGAATGCACTAAGAAATTCCTTCCTGTAGCTGTCTCTTATCCCGCTGGGCGGAGCAAATAAATAGCAGTCGTAAAGATAACCGGTCGCCTGTTTGATGCGCAGATCGTAGAGCGCATTAACACATCCGCCGTAGGTGTCGATGCATTGAACAGACCCCACCGTCCCGTCTTCGTGCAGGGCTCGCTCAAGGCTCTTTTGCAAGGGAGATGCTGTATCGAAGGATTCCGTCTCAGACGTCAATTTGGGGGCGAATCCGAAAGAGACCGCTAGAAGCGCTGCAACCGCTGTCACCCGGGGCGCTCCAATCGACATCGCGGCCCGTGCGAAATCTAAAAAGACAAGAACAAGCCAGATCGCGAGAAATGGATACCGTTGGTACGCCAGCCCCTTACCCTGCTCAACGTAGGATAGCAAGCCGCAGCAAGCCGCACCGAACAACAGCGTCCGAGGCCGGTCAAACGCGGGACGGCCGGTTGCGACCACGATTAACCACGGCAGAAATAGCAAGATGACCGGAGACGCTGCGTGCGGAACCAGCCACCAGACGCTCTTCCTTCCAAGCTCCCCATGCAGCAGGTCGATTGTCCGCAATACGTCGCAGAAGGCGTGGAGAGAGTGGTAGGAGCGGAGCCACAACAGCACCAGGGTGACGGGGAACATGACTCCGAGGGATCCTGCGCCGAAGAGTCTAAGCGCACCCTTGAATGTTCGGTCGGTGGTTGTCTGCCAAAGCGCCAGAGGCAGCAACGTCATCGGCAGCAATGTGGGTTTTATCGTCAAGCTAAGGCCGATAAGTGATTCAAAAAGAAACAGCGTTGTTAAGGTGAGTCCTTCACCTCGAATCATCACAACCGCTGCGCCCACTGCCAGGACGGCCATCGCCTCATCTCGTTGCCCCGCCTGGAACACACCATCATGGAGGTGTATAAGAACGAAAAGCAATCCGCCCGCCAAGCAAAAGAGTCGCTCCTGACCCTCTTTGCCTCCAGCGAAGTAGCTTAATGTACAGAGAGAGATACAAAGGAAGCCGTCGTAAGCTCTTAAGCCGTGTGCTCCCCAGCCGAAGAGTTGCATCGCACCATACTCGAGCAAGTAACTTCCGGGAAGATTGATGTCAACGATGTTGACATAGGGCTTCATTCCGCTTCGCATCAGGAAGACCACATAGCGGATCAGCGAAGCGTCGCCGACGAGCGGCCACCTCCGGGCCCACCAGATACTCAAGGAGCAGCCCAGAATGAGGCAAGTTAAGCATAGATAGAGCGCGGCGCGTTCGATCTGGCGTCTCGAGCCAACGGAAGGTCGATGCACTCTCCTGGACGGTCCCTCGATCTGCGCTGAACGCATTGCAATCCCCTCTCTTCAGGCTCTCCGCCGTGCACGGAATGAAATATTGTTGGTCGTCGCGCTCAGCCCGTTCCATGCTCGAGCTCTCTCACTTCTTGCATGTATCCGACCCTCGGGATCCGGCCGCCAATCCGGTTGCGCACTCCACCTCTTCATCGATATGACAGCACCACCGCCTCCTTCGCCCTCCACAGGCAGGGATGGCGCGCCATAGCGCCGATTTTGCCCGACGGACCGGCACGGTGCGGACCCAGGTGGCTCCCGCAACGCCACTACACTGCCAGCGAAAAGGGCCGCCCTGGCAAGAACCTTTCGCCTATAAAAACCGGCGTCAATGTTCTCTTGTTAGATCCGTTACCTCACCGCAACACTCCCGTTGCGGGTGCGCGAGGTCTCGAAGCCCGGTCACACAAGGATGTCTCCCGGAAGATGAAGCTGGGACAAACGCAGTGACCGCACAAGCTAAGATGCAGACCTGCCGGTTCGGTCCGGTGGGTCCCTTTTCGACCCCAACTCCCGGCCCTTTCGTCTCAAGATTCACCCGGTCGTCACCATTGGGCTCGCCAAAGACAGATGTACGCACGCGGTCTACACGTTGGATACTTTCGAAGTGGACAGGAAAATATCTCGTCTGCATTGTCTTACACTGTAATGTTTTATAAGGTTGCAGCATGAAAGCCATCTCCCGGATGTGCCGCACCTTCACCGTCAGCTTTCCCTCAGACCTCGCCAGCCAGGCGGAGCGACTGGCGAAGCAGGAGATCAGGACGACCAGCGAGTTGTTTTGGGAGGCATTCCGCACCTACCGCGCCAACAGTTGCGCAAGACCCTCGACGAACTGAACGCGCTTGGGC
>JAJYFX010000054.1:0-6892 GCA_021785315.1 Actinomycetes bacterium
AGGTTGCCCTCCGCGACAGGTATTTCATTTGCCGTCAGCCACCTAGTACCCTGATAAGTATGAATCGCAATTGCGCTCGCCAACAGCGAAGTCCGAACCACCTGTCCCAGTCCCGTCCGCTCCCTCGCAAAGAGGGCCGAGGTGACTCCCAACGCGCCAAAGATTCCGGTGAGAATGTCCGCGATAGGAACTCCGACCTTGGTAGGCGTATCCTTGTCAGGCCCGGTGAAACTCATCAGGCCAGACTCCCCCTGGATGATCTGATCGTATCCCGGACGATCCTTTTCAGGGCCGATGTGTCCGAATCCGGTGATAGAAAGTATGACCAGGCGCGGGTTCAGTTCCATCAAGACGGCATGGCCAAGGCCAAGACGGTCCAACACCCCAAGACGAAAATTCTCGATTAACACGTCCGCTCTCTTGATGAGCTCTTTCAACGCCGTCAGATCTTCGGAACTCTTGAAATCTAGAATGACGGACTTCTTGTTCCGGTTGGCGCTCAGGAAATAAGCGCTCTCTTGGGCCCCTTCGGGCCCAACAAACGGCGGTCCCCAGCTTCGAGTATCGTCCCCACCATCGGGACGTTCAACCTTTATCACCCTCGCGCCCATGTCTCCGAGCAGCATCGCAGCGTAGGGGCCCGACAGAACTCTCGAAATATCGACGACCAATACCCCGCCGAGCGGACCTACGGGATCGCCAGATTCCTCGAAAAAATCGGTTGATTCTCCTGTCACGTCAACAAATCTAGCCGCCGCAAAGAAAATAGCGAAAAATACCAATTCCTTTGCCAAACGGGCATGGCCCGTGGGTCATCGCAACTTCGGCAGTTGACAGCGTATTGTAAAACAACACGCCGGCCGCCTAATCAGGCTTCTTGACCGTCTCTACAGCCAGGCGGGCAGGACAGGAGGCGCCCCATCCGTAGTTCCAAATGTCAGGCCTTGGCCGCCACTGCGTCCCAGCAACCAGGCCAGGATTGCATGTTGGCTCCCTTCGACCGCAGTCGCGGTTTCAGCAGACCCTATCTTCCAGGTTTTCGAGACATCCGCAGCCTTTAATTCAAGAACTGGAATATTTTCTCTACCAGAAAAACTCGAAACCACGTCAGCCATGAGCGCGTCCAAGAGCACGTCCGGGAACCGAGAGAACGTAATACCGCTTCCAAGATCGACCGCGTGAATCCATACTTCCCGAACGCGGATCCAGACCGCATCCGATACGGGAATGTCCCTGCCGCGGCTGCTTTTCACTACATGATCGAGCTGCTCTCGAGAGAGCGAAGTCATCGACTCCAAGAACTCCTGGCTGGATATTTGAAAGTCCTCAACAAGGGACTCCAGCGACCGTTTTGCCGCTTCCTCGATGTCTTGCGCTCTCTGCTCGTTACTCTGATACATCGGAGTCACAACCCCGGTGCGGGCCCAAACGGTGAGGTTGACCAGGGCCCTGGCATTTGAGTTCACATGAGCGATAAGGTGTGCAACGGTCCAGGACTGCAGGAGTGACGGCCGGTCATGATCCTGCAAATCCAAGAGCGAGGCGCCCTCCGCGAACAGGTCCGTACCCTTCGCCATCCATTCGATATGCTTGTTGAAAAGCCCAATGTCTGATGTCAACTTACTTCCTTCGTGATGCTTGGAACATTGTCGTGCTAGGCGCTCTTGCAGATATTCCTGAGTTCGCCAACTCCTTCAATTTTGGTCACCAAAATATCGCCATCCTTCAGATATCGCTGCGGATTGCGGGCATGGCCGACTCCTCCGGGCGTGCCGGTCGCGATCACATCGCCTGGACGAAGCGTCAAAATCTTCGAAATATAGGAGACAAGGAAAACCGGATTGAACAAAAGGTCTGATGTCACCGCGTGCTGCACCTGTTCGCCATTCACTTCGCAGCTGAGATCCAGCCCCTCGTTGATAACGGTATCGACGTCAAGAGTGACAAGGTGTGCTCCGACGGGAGTCGAACCTTCGAATGTCTTGCCTTGGAGCCACTGCAGAGTGCGGTTTTGCCAGTCTCGCGCCGTTACGTCATTAATTACCGTGAACCCGGCAATCCCGTCCCTGGCCTCCTCTTCAGTACAACTGCGAAGTGTCTTGCCAACGATCACTCCAAGTTCAGCTTCCCAATCGTACATTTGGGACTCTCGTGAGAGATAAATGACGTCATTTGCTCCGATTAGAGCCTCGCTGAACTTTGCAAACAACGTTGGGTGAGATGGAAGTTCCCTCCCCATCTCCTTGATATGGTTCCTGTAGTTGTGGCCCACACAAATAATCTTGGAAGGCGACGGTATCAAGGCAGCGTATTCGAGACTGTCAACAGCATGGACAGTTCCCGTGCTGTTGAGTTCGGTCTCCCAGGACGGGTTGGCTAGGAGAGCTCCTACATCGCTGTAGCCAAGCTCGACCGCCTCCCCTCCTTCGATCAGGACGGCCTTGGTGCCTCCTGGAACCCTGACAGTAGCTAATCTCATGTTGATTTCCTCATTTCAAATGATGAACTGAATTAAAACGGCAAGAGTCTGCCCAAACTGGTCAAGCCGCACAATGCAACGCTCGAAACCGATCCGGTACCCGGCGCTGATTTCAAACTAATATCCTGAAGCCGATCAGTCGAGGTACTCGGTTCTCGCCAGACCAAGCGCTTCAAAGACCGGCGCGTCTGAGGCGCAGAAAAAGTCAGCGTCTTGTGTCGCCTCGATCGAGAATGAGCACCAAGAAGGAACTGCGAACATGTCGCCCTCGTCAAGGTGGAAGCGGTCTTCACCAATCGAGGCAATTGCCGAACCCCTATAGGTAACCCAGATTGACGAGCCGTTCCTTCTGTATTTTCGTGTGCTCGCCCCTGCTGAGACACGGTGCATTGAACAGCGCATGGTCGGCATCACGTCAATGCCTCTCGTCGGGTCCACAAATTTGAGGGACGCCGTCCCGTTGCTCGAAAGCGCCATCAATGTGGTCAAGGTGCGGTCGGTATCCTTCCATCGGTAGGCAAACAAAGGAGAATAAGCCTCGTTCGCCGAGTCCTCGAACGGAACCAATCCCGCCCCATTTCCGAATGTCAGCTCGGACCGAGAGGCCGGATCTACCGCCCTATTCACCATCCGGTCGGGACCATTTTCAAAGAATATGGCATCCAGCGACCTGGCCAGGGGCAAATCTAAAGCATCAAACCAGATCATTGGAGTATCACCGGGATTGTGGTGCTCGTGCCATGACCAGCATGGAGTCAAAACGAGATCACCGGGAGCCATCGGAACCGGGTCGCCATTCACAAGAGTCCACACACCCGATCCTTCAATCACAAACCGCAGTGCCGCGGCAGTATGCCTGTGGGCGGGCGCGACCTCGCCTGGGCCAAGATACTGAACGGCTCCCCAAAGCGTTGGTGTTGCAAATGGCTGGCCGGCCAATCCGGGATTGGAAAGCGACAGAACCCGCCTGTCTCCGCCTCTGTCAATTGGAATGAGCTCGCCCGAACGCTCAGCCAGCTCCTTCAACGTCTTCCACTTCCAGGCAAATGGAATGGCGGCCAGCGGGGGCTCCTTTGGCATAATTCCCATTTGCACCCAGAGCGGCTGCAGATCCGCCTCAGATACTAAATCGTAAAACTCGTCTACCTCGTTCTTCTTTGGCATCCCGTCAGGTGCCGTAAATCTAGGACTCGCCATTTCTACTTCCTCCTAACATTCAACTAACTAACTGACACTTTCGAAAATCATGGCGCATTTCAAAGCAATCACATTCGAAGCTGCCGATTATGTGGAGTATGCCCGAGAGAGATTGGAAAAAGCACCCCAGTTTCTAACATAACCGAACTATCCAGGCTCTTCGTCAGAAGGCTGCGTAGGGCCCGCGGTTCCGCCTCTGGTCACCGAAAACATTGCTCCCAAACTCGTCACCGTCACGCTAAGCCGACCAACTCGAGAAACCTCGGCGACGATTTCATCTCCCTCGCCAATCGGCCCCACTCCCTTAGGCGTTCCCGTAGAGATCACGTCACCGGGGTACAGAGTCATAACTGATGACGCATACGCCAACAACTCCGGCACGCCCCAAATTAGATCGGATACTCTTGCGTCCTGCCTCAGTTCCCCGTTGACCCAACAACGGAGCTCCAGGTCGTCGACTGATCCAACCTCATCCGCTGTCACAATCCAAGGCCCCATGGGAGTAAACGTGTCGAACGATTTCCTCGTCGATCGGTCCTCCCCGCCGCGCATAGTGATGTCCAGCAAAACGCTGTAGCCGAATATATAGTCATCAGCTTCTTCGACTTTCACGTTTCGGGCGACTCTGCCAACCACAAAACAAAGCTCCCCCTCCTGGTCGAATCTTCTGTTGTTGTACGGAAGGTGCACTATGCCGCCGTGCCCGATCAGGGATGAGGGGGCTTTGAGAAACACGCCGAGAGAGTCAATATGGCTGAGCTGATGCATTTCTTCCATATGGTCGAGATAGTTCACTGGCGCGGCGACAATCTTGCTCGGATCCGTAACCGGTGGCGACAGGGTAACAGAACCAAGGCGTTGTCCGCCCCCGCTTGATTCGAGGTCGACTAGATGACTGCTGATCTCGCCGTAGCTCTCTATAATTTTCCTCATTACGCCGTGCCTGGGGTCGGAACCTGCAGGTATCAGGCCAGTGATATCGCTTATTGTCCCGTCGCGACAAACCACGCCAACCCGAGACCCGTATTCTCCAAAGCTAACCAATCGCACTAGAACTCCCCCCTGATGCTGAATGATCTCACGCTAAGCCGCCGAACCGATAACCTGATCAGACAAGGACAAGCTCGTGGGTTTCCGGAGCGAAGAGCTCCTCCACCTCAAACCTTTTCTTCGCCAGCCCCTGATCGTAGGAGTATTTCAAAAAAACTTCCAAGACATGCCGGTTGGCCTCGATCCCGTACGGCCAATAATCCTCGCCCATGATCTCCTTGGTCATCTGAATATGTTGAATACTCCACGGGAGCATGTGGATGAATGCCGCGCTCTCCTCCAGGCGCTGGCTCAAAAGAGCCTTGGCCTCCAGAAACGCCTTGTAAATCGAGCCGGCGATCCACCTGTCACTCTCGTAGACATCTCTTCGGATAATGACCGTATGCATGATCGGAAATACGCCGCTGGTCCTGAAATATTCAACTTCGGCATCGGTGGAATTTCCCCATAAACGCGCGACGGCCGGATTCTTTTCGAGGAATGGCGCGGGCGAGCGCGGGCTGTACAAGGCCGCAATTTCCCCACTGACAAGCATGTCGGAAAGAGTCCGGTCCGAGGGAATCGCAACGATATCGACGCCCTCCGGCTGGATATGAATCTTCTCGTAACGCCCCGGGTCGTGCAATCCGCCAGTGCGATAACTGACGGAACTAACCGGCACCCCGTAGTGCTCCTCGAGCATTCCTCGGATCCAAACCGCTGCAGTTACCTGGTACTCGGGTACTCCGATGATCTTGCCTATAAGATCTGCGGGCTTTGTGATACCGCTATTTGTGTTGATGTATACCCCCGAGTGCCTGAAGGCCCGTGACGGGAACACTGGAAGCGCGATAAAGCGATCCGAGGTATTGCGGCTAAGAACATAGGACGAAAGCGACATCTCGGACATGTCAAACTCTTCATTGCGCGCCATACGAAAGAAAGTCTCCTCAATCGGCAGGCAGAGATAGTTGAGGTCAATTCCTTCGGGTGTCACCCGTCCGTCAGCCAGCGCCGCCGTCCTGTCGTAGTCCCAGCACGCGAGGGTCAATCTACGCTTCACAAATCCTCCAAAGTTCAATCGAATAATTTTCCGTTGCCGTACTTTTCTGAATTATCTGTTAGGTGTGCCGCTATCCGGCCCCGTAACCTCGAATAGAAGTCGCGCGAAATCGCTGCGGTCCTTCGCGCTCATAGCGCCAAGCAACACGTTGCCAACTTCTACTACCTGCGGAACTACAGTTGCATGGGTATATCTCCCTTGCTCGCTAAGCCGCAACAGCCACCGCCTCCCATCGCTCGCGTCTCTAACTCTTTCGATCAAGCCCTTCTTCTTTAGGCGTGCAACAATGTCCTGACAGGTTGACGTGTCCAGCGAAGCCATCTGGCTCAATGTGGTTTGATCGATGCCGGGTTTGCTGTGAAGAACATTCAGCACGGCAAACTGAGAGCTTGTCAGATCGTCTCCTACGACTTCCGCCCATACCGATGTGTGGACCTGCTGCGCCCGTCTTATCAAATGTCCAGGCGCATTCGCCAGATCAAATTCGATCTCATCGGAGATTGGCACCGGCTGCTTCTGATGATAAGCGTCATCAGAAGCAGAATGAGCAGATATTTCCATCTTTGTTACCTTTACTCGTTAGATTAGACACCAAATTCAATCTGCTCCGCCCCGGGGATTCTGCTCGAACTGCTTGCAGACATCAAGTCAGACACGCATTCGGACGGCACAAAAAACGTAGTGCCTCCATGCCGCCCTGGTTGCATTTTTAATCACCAACAAATAGCGGATCGCGCTTTCCATAAAGCCACTCGATATGTGAGTGATCGTCAGGATCCCTCTTGGAGAACAGCTCGTCCCTCATAATTCTCCCCGCGCCATCTATATGCCACATATCGCCCCAGAGCCTGGCATTCCTCTGGACCCTTGCAGTGCGAGGGATTCGCGCCTGCTCGTACATAGTAAGGGCCTTGTTGACGTTGCCTGGCTCCAAGTTGAACGCGGTACCAATAGCAAATGCATCCTCAATCGCCTGACAGGCGCCCTGAGCCAGGTATTGCAACATCGGGTGGGCTGCGTCGCCCAAGAGAGTAATATTACCCAAGGTCCAGCGGTCGATCGGTTCGCGGTCATACATTGGCCAGCGATGATCTCTTCCGAGCAATGGCATAGCCCTTCTGATG
>JAJYFX010000054.1:6902-8696 GCA_021785315.1 Actinomycetes bacterium
CGAGAGCTTTTCCTCGAGCTCCTCTGAGTTGCCCCAGTTCTCCATGCCCTTCAAGTACTGGTCGCTCTTGAATACGGCAACCTGGTTGTAAAGGTTTCCCGATCGCAGGGGATACTGGACGTAATGAAGTCCCGGACCAATCCACGCGACCACCTCGTCAAGAGGCGCATGCGATGCGGCGCTTTCGGTGGGGACGGTTCCGCGATATGAAACATACCCAGAGTTAACAGGTACATCGTCCGACAAAAGCTTTCGTGTTGTCGACCAAAGCCCGTCCGCACCTATGAATGCCTTGCCCCGATACGTAGTTCCGTCCGCGCACGTCGCAACCACGCCTTGGGCATCATTGTCGACGGTCCTAATCTCCTTGCTGGTAAGCAACTGCGCCGCCGGCTGTTCCTGACATCCTTCAAGGAGGATCCTCAACAGGTCATTTCGGTGCATGACGACGTAGGGTGCTCCGTACTTCTGAATAAACCCGTCACCGAGATCCAGGTGGGTCAGATTCTCGTCAGTCAATGCCTTCTTTAGCCTGAGCTTTTTTGGAAATACGCCAACCTCGCGAATTTTGTCTATAGCGCCTAACAAAGTCAGGACACGGGTCGCATTAGGCGCCAGCTGAAGACCAGCCCCTATTTCGGCAAACTGCGCTGCTTTTTCCAGAACTATGACTTCGTGACCCGATCTAGACAACATGAGCGCGGCGGCCAAACCTCCGATTCCACCGCCCGCTATCAAGATTGGATCCTTGGATCCTCCATTGCCGTTCCCCATTTATGGCCTACCTTCCAAATGCATCGTCTGTGACTTACAAAACTAATCCGTATACGTATAAAGCTTAAAGAGACAATAGTCACTAGTTGACTGGAAAGTAAAGCAAAAACTTTGCTCAAATTAAATAAACATTATTTCTTCCTTATTTTTCCTACAGCAAGCGGGCAAAGGAACGGGGCCGATTGCCTTGAAGCCGGGCGAAGAAACCCAAGCTAGATTGGCATTCTCGCCTTCTCATGACTAAATTTTGCCATTACTTCAACCAAGAACATCTTGGACATGACAGATACTCGATTTGTGAGATAGCTTCATAAAGGTCAAGATTGAAATTATTGCGGTTAGAGTTTGCGTGTCAATACTCAAGTTTCCCAAGGAGTAGATGACCATCGAACTTGACTTAGATATTGCAATACACAGAGCTAAATTAGGAGACGAAGCCGGAATTGTGCTGCTATTCCGATCGTTCAACCCGCAGCTGATTCGCTATCTCCGGCATCATGTCCCTTACGACTACGAAGACGTCGCCTCTGAAACCTGGGTTGCAATTGCAAAAGGCATATCTGAGTTCAACGGAAACTCCCGGGACTTCCGCGCCTGGATGTTCGGAATCTCGAGAAACAAAGTAGCCGACTTTTTTAGAACCGCCAAGAAAAGCGGGGAAACCCTGGATCGAGTGCGAAAGCACCTCAAAAATCACGATTACTTAGAGAATTCCGACTGGACGGCGGGTCCGGCTGTTTCCAATCTCTCCGCCGAAGAAGCGATCGAGACCCTGATTGGAGTACTGTCACCGCATCATGCCGAAGTTCTTCTATTGCGCGTGGTTGGCGATCTGAGCGTGGAGGAAGTCGCCAAATTAATGGGAAAGAGCCCTGAAGCAATCAGAGTGATCCAGCACCGGGCGTTGAATACTTTGGCCAAAAGATTTCATAGAAATGTTGTAACGTGATGGACCAAAATGACGATAACAAGAGCAACATGGATGATGAAGCACTATAAGATCAGATAATGGACAAACTG
>JAJYFX010000055.1 GCA_021785315.1 Actinomycetes bacterium
GGCTGATTTGTCAAATGTCAGGAGCGCTGTAAGAATTCCTCTGCTGCGAAAAGATTTCACAGTCAGCATTAACGACGTGTTGGATGCGAAGCTTTATGGCGCGGACGCGGTGCTCTTGATTGTCGCGGCTCTTTCGGGCCAAGAGTTGGCGGAATTTTACGGCATAGCCAAGGAAGTTGGATTGGACGTATTGGTGGAAGTGCACGATGAGTCAGAGCTCGCGCAGGCACAGGCTATCGGCGCAGACCTAATAGGTGTAAATCAACGGAACCTTGCTACGTTCGAAGTTGATAGAAGCGTAGCGCAGGCTCTGGGTGCCCTGTTTAGCTCGCCTATCGTTAAAGTATGCGAATCAGGGATTTCCACGGTGGACCAAGTACGCGCGCTTGCGCAGCTGGGTTATGACGCTGCGCTCATTGGAGAATCTCTAGTGACGTCAACAGATCCAGGAGTCTTTCTAGCTGGACTTCTCCAGGCAGGCCGAGGCGATATCTAAATGTTCGTTAAGATTTGCGGCATCACGAATGAAAGCGATGCGCTGCTTTCCGTGGCACTTGGGGCCGATGCGGTCGGCTTTATTTTCGCGCCATCTCCAAGACAGGTTACAAAGGAACAGGTCAAGGACATAGTGAAGCAGTTGCCTTCCGAAGTTATGACGATCGGAGTGTTTGTCAACGAACGGCCGGAGTCTGTGATAAGGATCGTTCACGAGATCGGGCTTACGGGAGCGCAGCTCTATGGTTCCGAAGGTCCGCAAGGTGTGGAATATGTGGCCTCCCGCATTCCGGTGGTGTTGAAGGGATTTTCCGGCGAATGGCCGTCATTGGAGAGGATCTCGCAATACAAAGTCAGTGCAGTCTTACTGGATTCGGCTATTCCGGGTTCCGGACAGGTATTTGACTGGTCTGAAATCAGGGGACTTTCAACTAGCGTGCGTCTGATTTTGGCAGGTGGATTGAGTCCCGGTAACGTTGAAGAGGCGATAAGGATCGTTAAACCGTTCGGTGTCGATGTTTCATCTGGGGTTGAAGCCAAACCGGGGAAGAAGGATCCTGCAAAGCTGAGAGCTTTCATCTCGAGATCCAAGGCTGCGCTAGCGGAGGTTCACGGCGTGCCGGAAGACTTCGACTCGGGCATGAATCCATTTCTGCAGGATTTGATCGCACAGAAGACTGCAATGCTGCAGAGTTCGAATGAAGGGGTATTTGATTGGGAGGAAAAACCTTGAGCATCATGGGTGTGCCATCGGCATCTGGTCGTTTTGGGGAGTATGGCGGCCGGTTCGTGCCAGAGTCCCTAATTCCAGCATGTTTCAAGCTCGAGGAAGCCTTTACTGAAGCGTGGGCCGACAAGGAGTTCACAGACGAGTATCGCCGAATTCTGACCGAATATGGCGGTCGGCCTACTCCAGTTACTGAGGTGCGGCGGCTCTCGGAACAGCTCGGCATTCGGGTATTTCTCAAAAGGGAAGATCTGGCTCACACGGGGAGCCACAAGATCAACAACGTTATCGGCCAAGCCTTGCTCACCAAGCGTATGGGAAAGACGAGGATGATCGCCGAAACCGGTGCTGGCCAACACGGTGTCGCCACTGCAACGGCTGCTGCCCTGTTCGGTCTTGACTGCGTAATTTATATGGGTGAAGTAGATGTGGCACGTCAGGCACTCAATGTATTTCGGATGAAGCTCTTGGGAGCGTCAGTGGTGTCGGTGGCGTCGGGTTCGCGCACTTTAAAGGATGCCATTAATGAGGCAATGCGGGAATGGGTTGCCAGCGTAGAAACCACTCATTATTGCATCGGATCAGTCATGGGTCCTCACCCATACCCATTCATGGTCAGAGAGTTTCAACGAATAATCGGGGACGAGGCTGTGGTGCAAACGCGGGGGATTCTAAATGGCGAGGTTCCGGATTACGTGGTCGCCTGCGTGGGCGGTGGATCAAATGCCGCGGGAACTTTCGCTGGCTTCGTGGATACCCCGGCAAAGCTCGTCGGTGTTGAACCAGAGGGAGGTGCAGCCATCACACGCGGTATCCCGGGGGTCGTTCATGGCATGCGCTCCAACCTTTTGCAAGACGATGTGGGCCAGGTTCTCGAGGCCGAATCGATTTCTGCGGGTCTTGACTACCCCGGCGTTGGTCCAGAGCACTCTTACCTGGCTTCAATTGGCAGGGCGTCCTATGTTACCGCCACCGACGATGAAGTATTGAATGCTTTTCAGATTCTTTCCAGACTGGAGGGTGTCATTCCAGCGCTAGAGCCCGCACATGCCGTAGCCTATGTGATTCGCGAGGCTGGCAAAGCCATTCCGCTCGGCTCGAACGTACTCATAACCATGTCGGGGCGTGGCGACAAAGATGCCGAATTAGTTGCCCGGATTCTAGGAGAGACCAGCTAATGGCACACGAATCGTTTGGAGATCTGGAGAAGGCGCTCAGAGACAAGAAGAACGCGGGTAATAAGCTGCTTGTGCCTTATTTGACTGCTGGACTTGGGAATTGGGTTGAAGCTCTGCACGCGGTAATTGATGCTGGCGCGGATGCCGTGGAAGTGGGTATTCCGTTTTCCGATCCGATTATGGATGGGCCCATAATTCAGGAAGCCTCTCAAAAAGCACTCGAAGCAGGTGCGACTCCCGCTGGCATTTTGTCCGAGCTGCGTAGGTCGGAATTTGCAGTCCCGATTGCCATAATGACTTATTACAACATCGTGCATCACGCCGGGCATGACAGGTTCGCAAAGGAACTTGCCGATTGTGGCGTATCCGGCTCGATTATTCCGGACCTGCAGCTCGACGAGGCTGGGGAGTGGATGGAATCAGCCAGGGAAAATGGCATTGACAATGTCATGATGGCCGCTCCGTCGACCTCGCCTGAACGGCTCTGCCGCCTAGCGGATAATTCCCGAGGGTTTGTTTACGGCATCGGGCTTATGGGAGTTACCGGCGTGCGGAATTCCCTCGCGGACTCGGCTTCGGAGATTGCGCGTAGGCTCAAGGCCTACACCGACAAGCCGGTTCTGGTAGGCGTTGGCGTCTCTACAACTGAACAGGCTGTTCAGGTCTCGCGTATTGCAGACGGAGCCATTGTTGGTTCCGCTCTAGTGCGAAGACTACTGGCGGGCGGCGGCCCTCAGGGTGCATTCGACTTGATGAGCGAATTCCGAAATGCTCTGGACGGTAAATAACTAGCGTTTGGCGGAACTGCCCTAATTTCAGCTCTCGTCGCCGCCCAGTAGCACGATCTGGCCAGTGGCGGCCTTACTCGATTTTGTCAAGGGCCGTTTTCAATAGGCCTGCCGCCTCATCTGCAAGTGGCTGCATATCGGCATCGTTAATAAGGTCGTGCGGATCGATTATTGAGATCTTCGTGCCATTTCCGTCTTTGCTCAAGACGACATTGCATGGCATCAGGAGTGAAAATCCGATGTCTTGGTTTAGCGCATCATTGGCAAGCTTCGGATTGCAGGCCCCAAGAATGATCAATGGATCGCGCTCAACGCCGATCTTTGTCTTTAGCGTCGCTGAAACGTCGATCTCGGTTAGTATGCCGAATCCAGAGTTTTTAAGCGACTCGGTGATTGCGGTCCTCGTATCGTCCAGGGACTTTTGGACTGTCTTGTAAAACGCCACTTTGCCACCTCGTATCTTTCATGACTTCCGTCTAATTAGTAAGTATACCACTAGGGGTATTGCTTGTTCCGTGAGCTACTGATATATTTCAGTTCGCTTGCATTCTCTAGGGTCGTACCTGGTGATTCTCCGGACGAGTTCCGGAGCCCTTCAAACCGGGCAAGATCCGCTTTTTGGGACGCTGACGAGCCAGCATCCGTTTGCGAATAATCTCCCGCCTTTCGTGCAACTCTCTATAAGTCATCTGCTCTACGGAACTGTCAAGGCCAAGGGACCCCCTGACGCTCTGGAGGTCAACCGGTAGCTGCCTTGGATCGATGCCCACATCGGCGGTAATTCGCTCTCCATGCTTCGCGGCGAAGTATGCTGCCAGGTTGGTTATTTCGGCAAAGATATCGACGTCTGGTGCATACTTGGGCATTGATGAGTCGAGAAAGAGCATGTTCTTAATGAAAAGCATCAGCTCTTTTGGCATCTTTGCGCCATATCCCAGCAAAGCCTTGGTCACCTCTCTGACCTGTGCCGTCAGCTGCTCCGGAGTGAGTTTTGTCGGGTCTACCGGGGGCCCTTCCAATCCGAGTTCTTCGATGACTTCTTCGATATCCGTGTCTGGCGGAAGTGCTCCGAGGTCACGTAGCGCGGCGACCTGAATTCGGACGTCGTTTATTGTGGCCCCCATCAGAAGGCGGAGAAACGCCAGTCGCTTTGGCTCGGTCAGCCGGCCGGTTATTCCATAGTCGAGCAGCGCAACTATGCCGTCTGGCTGGACGAGAAGGTTTCCTCCATGGAGATCTCCATGGAAGATTCCAAACATGAGTGCCCCTTCCATCAACGTGATCATGCTGGCCCGAATCACAGCAGAAGTGTCAATTCCGGCATTTCGCATGTCCGCAACGTCATCCCAGGCAAATCCAGAAAGTTTCTCCATCACCAGTACTTTTTTTGTCACGAATGTTGGATGCGGCCTTGGAACGACCAGAGACGTTTGATTAGTCTCCATGAGGATCCGCGCGATGTCGAGCATGTTGGCGGCTTCGAGTCTGAAGTCGAGCTCCTCGGAAATTGTTTCGGCAAATAACTGCACCAAGGAAGGAGGGTTCGCTAGAGAGGCAACTGGGATTCTTCCCACCAGTGCGGGGGCGAACCAGCTCATCGCGGCGAGATCTTTGCGCACGACATGTTCGATGGTAGATCGTTGAACTTTGACCACCACTTCCTCGCCGGTCCGGAGCCTTCCTCGATGGACCTGCGCAATGGAGGCCGCAGCAACGGCTGTGGTGTCGAATTCGGAGAAAATGGACTCAAGGTCGTTGCCAAGCTCGTTCTCGATAGTTTCCCTCACGAGATTAAATGGTTCTGGGCGGACTTGGTCGCGCAGCAATTTGAACTGGTCTACTAGCTCCGATGGAAAGATTCCCTCGCCGCTTGAGATTATCTGACCAAGCTTGATATAAGTGGGCCCAAGCGTTTCAAAGGCAATTCTAAGCCGACGCGCAAGCCCGGATCTGGACTGGTGGCTGGACCTACGTTGGTCAAATAGTTTCCACGCGGCGAGCGCCTTGCCGAGATGATAGAAAGTGGTCGTCACTCGCATGCCCGGAGGCAGGAGTCTTTTTTTCAAGAGCTCGGGAATCTCTTGTTTGGTAGCTTCACGAACAAAGTCAATGGAATGCAGCCATTCGAGTTGCTCGGGTTCTATTAGCCATGGCGGAGCATTCGAAAATGCCCCGAAAGCCCGGTCAGCGGGCGGAAGGTTCGAGAGTCTTTCAGGTGTATGCATTCTTTCCCGTGCCAGAAGATGTGTCTACATACAACTTAGTTCAGGTCTAAGTTTATGTTTAGGGATAAAGGTCCTACTTGGCGGAGTTTTCAGGATCTGCACAGGATGAGAGTGAAAAGAGACCGCTGGGCGGTCTCTTTTCAAAATCTTCGATTTTGGCGGCCGATCTGGTCTACTCGGGTGGCACCATGACAATAGATCCGTTGTGGCCTCCAAATCCAAAGGAATTGGAAATGACCGGACCTACTGCGATCTTTCGAGGCTCATTGATGACAACATCGATATGTATCTCGGGATCGACATTTTTCGTATTGGCAGTGGGTGCAATATAACCTTGTTCTATGGTCAAGGCGGCCGCTGCCGCCCCTAATGCACCCGCACCTCCAAGTGCGTGGCCCAGAGCACCTTTTATAGATGTCGTGGGCGGGGCATCGGAACCAAACACGGAAAGTATGGCTTCTGATTCAGATAGGTCATTGAGCGGAGTGGAGGTACCGTGCGCGTTGATGTGGACGATATCGCTAGGCTTCATTCCTGCATCTTCTATCGCAAGTTTCATGCAGCCAGCCGCGCCAACTCCGTGGGGTGCAGGCGCCGTAATGTGGAAGGCGTCGGCATTGGACGCCGAGCCAGCGATGATAGCGTAGATCTTTGCACCCCTGGATTTGGCAAATTCTAGCTCTTCCAAAACCAGAACAGCGCCGCCCTCCGTCATGACAAACCCGTCTCGATCCCTGTCGAAAGGCCTCGAAATATTTACGTTGGACATTGCGGTCATGTTGACAAATCCTGCATACGCGGTCGAAGTCATAGCTGCTTCGGTGCCTCCAGCCAGCATTACCTTGGATCGTCCGGAGGCGATTGTCTTTGCTGCCCTAATGATGGCATGAGTGCCGGCAGCGCACGCGGTTACGGTCGATTCGCAAGGACCTTTGTATCCGTAGCGCATTGATAGCGAAGCAGAACCGGCATTTGCCATCATGAGCGGAACGAGGAAAGGGCTGACCCTGCCTGCGCCCTTTTCATACTGCAGGATGACCTGGTTCTCCAGGCTCTCGAGGCCACCGATTCCGGTACCCATCATGACGCCTGCCATATCCGGATCTACTTCGAATTCTCCAGCATCGGCGAGAGCCAAGTCCGCGGCAGCAATACCGAACTGGTTAAATCTGTCGGTTCGGCGTATTTCCTTGGGATTTAGCCACTTGGACGGATCGAAATCAACTATGTGTCGGTCACCAACGACCTCCGCCTGGGAAATCCCGTTCCAAAATGCATCTTTGCCGATTCCGACGCACGAGACTGCTCCGATTCCAGTGATTGCGACCCTGTAAGGTGCTTCAATTCCGTCTCTTGGACCAGCCGGGCCCCAGGTAAGTTTCATTACAGTTTGCCCGTTACTAGCGCATAGGCTCCGGCAACCGTGTCAACTCCGTCAAGTTCTGATTCTTCGACGGTAATGTCGAAAGCTTCTTCGAGAGCCATCACAAGTTCAACCAGATCGAGGGAGTCCGCGTCGAGATCCTCTGCGAATCGGGCTTCTAGCGTTACCTGCTCGGGTTTTACGCCGAGTACCTCGACTGCACAGCCCCGGAATTTTTCAAAAGTAGCCTGCTCGTCCATCTGGTGTTTCCTTTCATTTAATTTAATTGTCGATTCGGCCGTTCGGCCAATTTCCTTACGAGAATGATGTATTGCCGGTGTGAGCCGGACAAGGATGATTCTTCTGAACTAGAACCCCATCGCTAAACCCCCATCGACAGGTAATACAACGCCCGTAATATACCCAGCCTGTTCAGAAGCTAGGAATTCTACTGCTGCGGCTACGTCCTCGGGAGAGGCCGCCCTTTGCATTGGAATCTGGCCGATCATGAGCTTTACCTTGTCTTCACCGAGGATATTGAACATGTCTGTGTCGACAGCTCCCGGCGCTACCACGTTTACCGTGATGGAGCGTGATGCAATTTCGCGTGCAAGCGACCTTGCCAGCCCGATAAGCCCGGCCTTGGACGCGCCATAATTGGCTTGCCCGGCAATTCCCATCTGAGCCACTATCGATGAGATGTAAATAATTCGTCCCCAGTGCCCCTTGACCATCTTGGGCAGGGCGAGCTTCGTCAGGTGGTAGGCGGAAGTCAGATTTGTTTGTATGACGTCGTTCCAGGCATCCTCGCCCATTCTGAGCATGAGCGTATCTTTAGTCATTCCGGCGTTGGCGACAAGTATCTCGACCGGCCCGAATGAAGATTCAATCTGGGGAAAAATTTCCGCAATTTGGCTGGGGTCGGAAACGTCACACTTGATTGCTAGAACGCCCTTATCGAGCAGCTCGTCGGGAACCGGATTATTTCTATAAGTCACGGCAACCTTGCAACCAGCCCTTAGAAACGAGCTGGCAGAGGCAAAGCCAATTCCCTTAGCACCTCCTGTGACTAACACAGTTCTGGCGGTCATTTTTGACTCCATCTCACAACTGTGCTTGACCAGGTCATGCCGGCGCCAAATCCGCAAAAGAGGACGTTGTCGCCCTCTTTGAGCCGACCGCTATCGGCAGCCGCCGCGAGCGCCAAAGGAATCGATGCGGACGACGTGTTTCCGGTCTTGTCTAGCACAATCGACGTCTTTTCCATCGGAATTCCCAAACGGTGGTTTGCCGCCTCGATGATTCTGAGATTGGCCTGGTGGGGTATTACCAGGTCGATATCGTCGCTGGTAAGTTTGGCTCCCTCGATGACATTCTTTGCGGACTCAACCATGACGCGGACGGCCTTTTTGAATACTTCTCGGCCTTCCATCGTCATGTAACCGCCGTGATTGCAGTACAGAATCGGCATTGCCGAGCCGTCGACTCCGAGGTCGTAGGAAAGGATTTTATCTTCAACCGGGTCGGCTTCCATGACAATAGCGCCTGCTCCGTCGCCAAAGAGAACAGCAGTGGACCTGTCGTTCTGGTCGGTTATCTTCGAAAGGGTATCGGATCCTATCACGAGGACACGATTGGCTCCCATCTTTATCATGCCTCCGGCTACCACCATCGCATACACAAAGCCTGCGCATGCCGCATTTAAGTCGAATGCTCCGCCTCCGGTTCCGATTAGATCCTGAACCACGGAAGAGGTTGCTGGCGTAGTGAGATCAGGTGTGGTGGTGGACAGAACGAGAAGGTCGATTTCGCTGGCTAACAGCCCTGCCGACTCTAAGGCCATCTTCCCTGCTTCGGCAGCCAATGAAGCAGTCGT
>JAJYFX010000056.1 GCA_021785315.1 Actinomycetes bacterium
GTGGAGCATGCCAGGCAAATTTCGCAGGCAGTTAGTCCACTGCCTGTCATCGCCGATGCCGATACGGGATATGGAAATCCGATTTCGGTAATTAGGACGGTGCAGCAATACGAACTTGCTGGTGTGGCGGCAATCCATATCGAGGATCAGATCGCACCCAAGAAATGCGGCCACATGTCAGGCAAGGAGCTGATTTCGAAAAATGACATGATTAGCAAGATCGAAGCCGCCGTGGACGCGAGGAGGTCTTCCGACTTTGTCATTATTGCTCGGACGGACGCTCGTGCGGTCGAGGGTCTTGAATCTGCCCTGGATCGAGCCAGGAGTTACCGCGACGCCGGAGCAGACCTACTTTTCATTGAAGCGCCGGAAGGTATCAAAGAAATAGAGACGGTTGCGAGAACTTTTTCGGATACTCCCCTTGTGTACAACTGGGCTGAAGGAGGGAAGACGCCTCCGCTGCCATATGAAGAGATCAAGCGGCTTGGCTTCAAGTTGATCATTTTCCCAGTTGGTGCATTGCTGAGCGCAACTAAGGCAATCAGAACCGTCTTGAAATCTATCCGCGAAGAAGGAACGCCCATAAAAGCGATGGATGCGATGGTTCCTTTCCAGGAATTCCTCGGTTTCATCGGCCTGCCGGAAGTTCAGGAGCTGGAGCTCAAATACAAGTCGAGGCCCTGACCGGATTTCCCGGAAAGAACAGGCTGATGTACGATGATCGCTTCCAAATAGGCCGCGGAGCAGCTTTCCGAAGCGGCCTATGCCTCGGAATCGAGATATGGCTTAACGATGCTGTAGGTTTCATCCAAGAGGAACTGTGCCAATGATCCCAGTTCGCCTGCTATGGGCGATTTGAGCTCGGCGGCACTGAGGCGACTTTCCAAAGCAAAATTCTGGGCAGTTTGCCATGCCTTTGCGATTCCTCCCGACGAAATAATGATCTCTCCAGCCTTGTCAAGGCTAGCTTGATCCATATTCCTGGTTAGTAGAGGCTCGAGGTCGATCTTGTAGGGCGTCTTTAGCGTCTCTAGAACAGGAAGCGTGTAAATTCCTTCCAGAAGGTCCTGGGCCGGCATTTTGCCGAGTACCTCTGTACTAGCCACTAGATCTAAAATGTCATCCCGTATCTGGAAGACCATTCCCAGCGACCGTCCAATTTTGGTGACCACCTCTATGTGATTTCGATCCAGATTTGCTGCTAGGGCACCGATTCGGCACGCTGTAGCCATGAGGGATGCCGTCTTGCCGGAAATTGCCTTGAAGTATGAATCATGCGACCTGGAGACGAGATAGGAAGTTTGCACCTCGAGAATTTGGCCGGCACACAGATCGGCGAGTGTATTTGCGAGGAGCTCAGCAATTTCCTGCCCCAGCCGCGCGGCAATTCCTGCGGCCTTTGCGAGCAGGTAGTCTCCGGCGACAATCGCGACGAGGTTCCCCCACCTGAAGTTGACGCTTTCAACGCTGCGTCGTTGCGAGGCATCGTCCATGACGTCGTCATGATAGAGCGAGGCGAGATGAACCAGCTCAACTGCAATGCCGGAAAGAAGAACCTCGCGGGTGATTTCCGAACCGCCGGCCGCTGCTGAGGTGATGGCCAGAATTGGGCGTATACGCTTTCCGCCGGCTTCTATAAGGTGGCGTGAGACCTCAGAAAGGAAATCATCGTTTACCGCCACCGATTCCCTGAGAAGCTTCTCGAAATCCTCAAGATTGGCATCCAAATTGAGCTGAGTTAAAGCATCTGTAATGTGCACTATTAAAGAAGATAGGCTCTGTCGAAAAAAAACTTACAATGCTGTTCAAAAATCTCTGATAGGTGACAGGCAAATATGTTGGGAAGTTTATTTGCGGTTCCGGTGTTGAGTAATTGTAAGAAAAGAAGAAAGAAAGAGTTGAAAGGCTTTCACACAACAAGCGCGGTCACGGTAGACTAATTACTAGTCCCATAGGCCCGTAGAGGGAGGCGGACAGTTTGTTCGAACGCTTCACAGATAGAGCGAGAAGAGTTCTAGTCCTGGCGCAGGAAGAGGCTCGACTTTTAAATCATAACTTCATAGGAACTGAGCATATTCTCCTTGGGTTGATTCACGAGGGCGAAGGAGTAGCCGCGCGCGCTCTTGAATCCTTCGGCATCACTCTCGAGGCAGTCAGGGAAAAGGTAGAGGAGACGATAGGGCCAGCAGGCGGTGCAACGGCGGGATCTCCCCCGTTCACGCCCCGCGCCAAGAAGGTTCTGGAACTCTCGTTGCGTGAAGCATTGCAGCTTGGACACAATTACATCGGTACCGAACACATGCTATTGGGCTTGGTGCGTGAAGGTGAGGGTGTGGCTGCTCAAGTTTTGGTAAGCCTTGGCGCCGATCTTCCGCGAGTTCGCCAGCAGGTTATTCAGCTTCTATCCGGATACCAGGGTAAAGAGACCGCTGGAACGGGAGTGGGTCCTGCGGCTACGGCAGACGCTCCAGGTGGATCCCCGGTTCTCGACCAATTTGGGCGTAACCTGACCACGATGGCGCGTGAGAAGAAGCTGGATCCAGTCATCGGACGGGATCGCGAAATTGAGCGCGTGATGCAGGTGCTGTCAAGAAGATCGAAGAACAATCCCGTTTTGATTGGCGAGCCCGGTGTCGGGAAAACAGCAATCGTCGAAGGTCTTGCCCAGAAAATTGTCGCAAATGACGTTCCCGACATCATAAAGGGAAAGCAACTTTACACCCTGGATTTGGGCGCTCTTGTTGCCGGCAGCCGATATCGCGGTGACTTTGAAGAGCGCTTGAAGAAGGTGCTGAAGGAGATCCGCACTCGCGGCGACATCATTTTGTTCATCGACGAGCTGCACACGCTCGTTGGTGCGGGCGCAGCAGAGGGCGCGATTGACGCTGCTTCAATCCTTAAGCCAATGCTGGCTAGAGGCGAGTTGCAAACAATTGGTGCCACGACGATTGATGAGTATCGAAAGCACCTGGAGAAAGATGCTGCACTTGAGCGTCGTTTCCAACCCATCAAGGTTGAAGAACCTGCGCTTGCCCACACAATTGATATTCTCAAGGGTTTGCGCGAGCGCTACGAGACCCATCACAGCGTAACTATCACCGATCAAGCTCTGGTTGCAGCGGCCAATCTTGCGGACAGGTATATTGCCGATCGCTATCTTCCTGACAAGGCCATCGACCTTATTGACGAGGCTGGGGCGCGACTCCGCATACGCAGGATGTCGATGCCGCCGGAGATGCGCCAGATCGACGAGGATCTCGCACGCATTCGCCGTGAAAAGGATAGCGCTATCGAGAAGCAGGCGTTTGACGAATCAAAGCGGCTGTCTAGCAAGGAAAAAGAAAAGCTGGACCAGAAGGCAGCACTTGAGACTGAGTGGCGCAGCGAAGGGCGCGATCTATTTGACGTAGTCGACGAGGACGTCATTGCAGAAGTTCTGGCCAACTGGACCGGTATTCCGGTTTATAAGCTGACTGAAGAAGAGACTGCCAAATTGCTGCGCATGGAAGACGATCTCCACAAGAGAATTGTCGGACAGCAGGAGGCTATTTCGGCTTTGTCGCGGGCAATTCGGCGTACGCGGGCTGGCCTGAAAGATCCGAAGCGTCCGAGCGGATCCTTTATCTTCCTTGGTCCAACCGGCGTTGGCAAGACTGAGCTTGCAAAGACCTTGGCTGAGTTCCTGTTTGGCGACGAATCGGCTCTGATTCAGCTGGACATGAGCGAGTACATGGAGAAGCACACGGTGTCCCGCTTAGTTGGTTCGCCTCCGGGTTATGTCGGCTATGACGAAGGCGGCCAATTAACTGAAGCAGTTAGGCGCAAGCCGTTCTCAGTGGTCCTTTTCGACGAAATTGAGAAGGCTCACCCGGATATCTTCAATACTTTGCTTCAGATACTTGAGGACGGTCGTTTGACTGATTCGCAGGGGAGAACGGTTGATTTCAAGAACACTATTTTGATCATGACTTCCAACCTTGGTTCGGCTGATCTGCGCAAGGCAAGCATTGGCTTCGGGCAGACTTCAGAGGCAGTTACCTATGAGAGGATGAAGCTCAAGGTCAACGATGCGCTAAAGGCCCACTTCAAGCCGGAGTTCCTGAACCGAATCGATGATGTGATCGTGTTCCACGAGCTATCGCAGGATGAAGTTACGGAGATTGTGGACATGCTGATCAAGCGCGTACAGGCCCACCTGGAGTCGCTTGGTATCGGCTTTGAAATGACCCACGCGGCTAAGGAGTTGGTGGCTCAAAAGGGTTACGACCCGACACTTGGCGCCAGACCTTTGCGCCGTGCAATCCAGCGTATGGTTGAAGACCAGCTTTCTGAGAAACTCCTTTGGAAGGAGTTCAGGGTCGGTGAGACCGTTGTCGTGGATGCCCAGGATGGTGAGATCGTGTTCAGATCAGTTGAGGGCTTCGTTCCTCCAGTTATCGAGCTGGCCGAGTCAGGTTCAGGCATAGACACGGTTTGAAATCAGATCTGACAATTTGAAACTGAGACCGAGGGAGGCATTGCCTCCCTCGGTTGGTTTAACTGCGCTTTACGCCTGCGTTCTGCCGCACACCTCGGCGGATACTGGCGGGTTCAAGGCGGGATCGCGGTCAAGCTGCAACGATTCCATGTTCTGCGGGCAGCACCCCAATGAGAGGTAGGCAACGGACCACCCCAAAATCTCATTGTTACCGCAGTGATTGAACGGTTCGATTTTGAGTCGCTTTTCTTTTGCGACTGGCATCGAGGGCGTCGGAGGAAGCCCGAGAGCGTCACATCCCCACGATAGGATCTGCGAATGGAAGTTATGAGAAGGGAAAGCTTGCCTCTTGCGATTCTCTCGACCGTCGAATCGGAGCCAGTTTCTGGAGTTCAAGGGGCGCGCGAAGCTACAGGTAGTTCCGTTGCGTTTCAGATCAAATCGGCCCTGTCTGCCGTCGATTGCCTCGAAGATGAGTAGCTCGAATTGCGGTTTTAGGGAAGTGTTTGGGATGTATGCGCTGCGGCGGTTTGATAGGTCTGTTCTAGGGTGTTGGCGTGGCAAAGATTAGAATTCAGTATGTATGCGAAAGATGCGAGACTGTTCATATACAGTGGAGCGGTCGTTGCAACTCGTGCGGCGAGTGGAACACACTTTACGAACAAGCGGCTGCATCCAATTCCGTGGGAACTCGTAGTGCCGCAAAGGCTAAAAGCAAGTCCTCAATTTGCGACTCGCTGGATCTCGGATCGGTTGATCTTAGTCAGGAGACTATTTCAACAGGCTCGTTTGAGTTTGACAGGGCTCTCGGTGGTGGTCTCACCCCGGGTTCGGTGACGTTGATCGGCGGCGAGCCAGGCATCGGAAAATCGACCCTGTTGACACAGTTCCTTGCCAGTGCTGGCAGTGATGGACAGCGATGCCTCTATGTAAGCGCCGAGGAGTCGCGATCTCAAATTGCGGGGAGGATTTGCCGGCTGGGAGGATCGGAGATTTCGATTGGCATTTTGATTGCTAGCGTACTCGAAGACATAGAGGAACAGATCCTGAGCTACAAGCCGCAGATTGTCGTGATCGATTCCATACAGACTGTTTCCGACCATTTGATGACTTCACCTGCGGGAAGCGTAACTCAGGTAAGGGAGTGCGCAACCAGGCTGAGCGACGTGGCCAAATCTGGAAACATTGCGATGGTGCTTGTAGGTCACGTGACTAAAGATGGGACGCTGGCTGGTCCGCGGGTACTCGAACATTTGGTCGACACGGTGGTTTATTTTGAGGGCGATCGCGACTCATATCTGAGGGTGCTGAGGGTGATTAAGCATCGTTTCGGCCCGGTTGGAGACCTTGGAATGTTTGAGATGGGTAGTTCCGGATTAGTTGATTTGGAGAACGCGACTGGCGTGCATCTTGTCGATCGGGTAGAGGGGCAGGCTGGCAGCGTCGTATTTCCAGCGCTCGACGGAAGGCGAGTTATACTCACCGAAGTCCAGGCGTTGGTTGTTCCTACGTCATCCGAGCAGCCAAGGCGGGTGGCGACCGGCCTTGAAATGAACCGGGTTCTGCTTCTTTTGGCAGTGTTGGAGAAAAAGATCGGTCTTCGCCTTTACAACAAGGATGTCTTTTTGTCTGTAGCCGGTGGGGTACGCCTTGCTGATCCCGCAGCCGACCTGGCGATTATCACAGCGGTCGTGTCTTCGCTGAACGATCAGCCCGTCGATCCCTCGTTTGTGGTTGTTGGCGAAGTCGGCCTTGGAGGGGAGATTCGGTCTGCGTCGAATGCCAGGCAACGGTTGACTGAAGCCTCGAGGTTGGGCTTCACTACTGGCATAGTCGGCTCGACCTTTTCCGATTCGGTCGCTGGAATGTTAACTCTAAGAGTTAAAGACGTGCGCAGCGCTTTAGGGCATGCTTCTCTTACTTTTTGTTGACTCTATAGCAATTAGAATATTTGCATGACAAAATCACCAGCCATTATCGAGGCGATGCGGCAGATTTCTCCAGGGAGCGCGCTCCGGGAAGGCCTCGATAGAATTCTTCAGGCACACACGGGCGCACTGGTGATTCTCGGCGACACGCATGAGGTCTTGTCGATTTGCTCCGGCGGTTTTTTGGTGGACGCCGAATTTTCACCGCAGAAGCTTTATGAGCTTGCCAAAATGGATGGCGCGATCGTTCTTTCCGTGGATGGTTCTCGCATCGCGCGGGCTAATGTGCATCTGGTGCCAGATGCCATGGTGCCTACCTCAGAAACGGGTACAAGGCACCGAACCGCGGAGCGGGTTGCCAAGAGCGTCGACGTTTCCGTATTCGCGGTTTCAGAAGAGTTGTCAGTCATTACCGTGTACAGATTGAGTTTTAAAAGCGTGATAGCACCGACCTCTGTCCTGCTGGCCAGGGCCAACCAGGGGCTGGCTACATTGGAGCGCTATCGGGATCGGCTAAGTGCGGTCATGTCTAGTCTGGATACCTTGGAGATCAGGAACCAGGTCACCTTCAGGGACGTTATCATAGCTATTCAACGCTCAGAAATGGTCAGGAGAATCGACGAAGAGATCGAAGGTTACCTAATCGAACTTGGTGACCAGGGGCGGCTGATATCACTTCAGCTGGAAGAACTTTGTTTCGGAGTTGAATCTGATTACAGCAATGTGATCGAGGACTACTTGGGTCCCTGTAGTGCGGCCGATCTCGACAAAATCAAAACTTATCTTGCGTCACTTGAGACGGATGAGCTGCTAGATACTTCCGTCGTCGGCCTTGGTTTAAAAGAGCTAACCGAGCCTGTGTCGCTCGCGAGGCGTCATGACGACGGAACTAACGAAGCCCTGCAGGCAATTCTCGGAACGTGGATGGAGCCAAAGGGATGCAGGATGCTTGGCAAAGTGACCCGCATGCCCGAAGTTATCAAGAGCAACATCATATCCAGTTTCGGTTCACTTTTCCCGGTCGTCGAGGCTTCAGAATCTGATATCGCTTCAGTCGCCGGGGTCGGAAACCATTGGGCAAAGGCAGTGAAAGACCTTTTCAGCCAATTGAGCTGATATGACCGCCTCCGGCTATTGAAATAATCCCGAACTGTCGGTTCGGATTCTAGGAGGAGATCTGTTCCAGCTTGTCGCGCTTGAGTATGGTATATCGGCGGTCGCTTATGTCCAGGAGTCCGGATTTCGCGAAACTTGCTAGGGTTTTGTTCACCCTTTCGCGTGACGCGCCGACCAGCCCTGCAAGTTCTTCCTGCGTAAGTGGAATGACGAATTCGTCGGAGTTGCCGGCGATTTCAAGTATCCGCTTCGCGGTTCTGCCGGTCACATCCAAAAACATGGCGTCAGCCAGGGCCGAATCCGTCGAGCGAAGGCGTTGCGCCAGGAGTGATACCAGGCTCCAGAGCAAGGAAGGCCTGGCCTCTAGCGCTTTGCGAATGGGCGGATAGGGCACCTCGACCAGCTCTGAGTTTTCTAGCGCCCTCGCGGTGGCCGACCTAGGCTGGTCTTCGAAGAGTCCCATTTCGCCAAACAGATCCCCCGGTTCAATGAGCGCCACCATCGAATCTTTTCGATCTACGAAGGATTTGATTATGGCTATTCGGCCGTCAGCCACAATGTAGAGGGTGTTGGCTTTGTCGTTTTCCAGGAACAGGTCGGTTCCACGTTTGAGCTTGATGACCGTGAGTACTTGAAGTACTTCATCGAGGGTATCTTCATCCAGCATGCTGAAAAGTGCAGTCTGGCGCAAAAGTAGTCTTGGATCCATAGTTATCCAAACTAGTTGGAGATCAAGCAAGATTCGAAGGTCTAGAGTCTGATCATATTCAACTAGGCTGGAAAGGCCTTCATACTTGTGAATGCTGTGGTTTGGTTTTACTCTAGTAATGGGCGTTTCCCATTGGCAGGAGAGAGATGGCTTTCGAAGTTGGCGATAAGGTAGTGTATCCTCATCACGGCGCGGCCGTGATAGAGCGACGAGAGACCAAAGAGGCATTTGGCGAGAAGCGCGAATACCTTGTACTCAAGCTGGCGTATGGTGACCTGACCCTTATGGTTCCTGCGGACAATACCGATGAGGTTGGGCTTCGTGAGGTGATCAACGATGAGGAAGTTGAAGAGGTGTTTGCCGTCCTTAGAAAAAAGGAA
>JAJYFX010000057.1 GCA_021785315.1 Actinomycetes bacterium
GATGAATTGAGATCGCTCTTTTCCTTGGAGCTAGGGGGGTAAATGATTGAGGACCTTGAGATTCTCGAATCTGGAAGCAAGCGAAGAACATATCTTCTCGCTGCAGTCAATCTGCATCAATGTGGAGTTTTAAGCGGAGGCGATTCCTCAGTCCCGAGGTTCCGAGCATCTGCTAGTGGGCTCGGCACGCTTTCGACCGTGATGCGGAGCACTTCGCCTGCCCGGACGAAGGTGTTGTAGATTTGTTTTCGTACTTCTTTTTTGGCGCGGGAGATGCTGAAATTCCCGTTGGTTGCATTTTGTACCGAACAGTTAGATGGTTGATAATGCGTGAAATTGAGCAAACGTGGTAGGCAAAGCCTCGTCCCCGGTTCTTAGAGACAATAAGGTTCTGTCCTTCACCGCCTTCGTCTACTCCTTGTCAATGGGGATACAGGCGGTATTGCTTCCGCTTCTGGCTCTGGCGTCGGGCTATTCTAAGCCTGATATTGGCATACTCACTGCTCTGTCAGCGGTGACCCAGCTGGTATCAAGGATGGCATCAGCCAAAGCTATGCGATACGTTAGCGACAAGCTGCTAGTTGCCTGCGCTTGTATTGCCATCGCAATTTCAGGATTTCTCGTGGCATGGTCGGCCTTCGTTGTTGTCTTCGTAATATCAGAATTGACTCAAGGACTTGCCCGCGGGGTGTTTTGGACTGCTACCTCCACCCATGTTGTTCGCCAGGACGGCCCGTCGGTGGGCCGAATGGCTGCGGTGAACTTCCTATCGAGTGCCGGCCTTCTCGTCGGGCCCCTTCTGGCTGGCTTCATGGCGCGCTACTCGCTCTCGACAGCTTTTTATGTCGCTGGATTCATTGCACTTCTGGCATCGATTCCAGCAATGACGCTGATCAAAGAGCCTCCTTTTTCGAAGGAAGGCCCAAAAATGAGCCGGGACATTTGGAAACAGCGTGAAGTAAGACTCGGTTCATGGGCTGGTCTGACCGCAGGATCTTGGCGGGGGATATTGAACTCATACGTTCCAGTTGTTTTAAAATCAGTCGGCGAGAGCTACTTCATGGTTGGCATAATGGTGGCAATTGCAAATTCTGCGAGTGTTGCCGGTGCAGGAATAACCGGATTCCTAAATAAGCGCTCGCCGGTAAAAGTCTTCGCGGTGGGGGTAGTCGGGGCGGCAGCCGGCACAGCCTTAGTAGGCTTTACCGCCCGGTCGGTGATAATTACTGTGGTGCTTTTGGCTATTGGAGGAATCGGCGCGGGTCTTTTGCAGACACTGGGGCCTGTCCTTGCGGCACACGGAGTCTCTCTGCAGCATAAGGGCGATGCCATCGCAATTGCAGGGAGCTTCCGAGCCGGCGCATTGCTGATTGCACCCTTCTTTACGGCAATGTTTCTCAACACACTGGGAATGACGAACGCACTATTTCTTGTCGGCGGGGTGCTCGGGTTACCTGTGCTCGCAGCGAGAGATGTAATAAAACTTGCGCCGCGCCACTCCCCAAAGCCCTGACTCCAACCGGAGACAGCTATTTCGCCTATTTGTCGAAGCCGTAGCGGCGAAGTTTTGCCTCGTAAAATCTCCATCCGGCATCGGGGCTGAATTTGGAGAACCTCGGAACCATCGCCTGGTCTTCTTCAGGAATTGGTACCGCCCTTGAACCGGTTTTAGCTATCTCCAAAGCAACCTGAGCCAACGTATTCACATTTAGCGCGCTGAGCAGAGCGGACTCCAATGAATGTCCGGTAACAGTAATTCCATGGCCTCTTAATACGCAGGCCCTATGTTCGCCCATCGTGGCAAGCATTTCGTCCGCGATCTCTTTTGTCGAAATCAAAATTGATCGGGGATACACCGGTATGCCTTCAAATGCAAGCTGGTTCGCAGGAATGTTGAACGATCCGAACGCGGGAACGAGATCAAGGTTGGCCAGCGTGGCCGCCAACACAGCCGGCGGATGGGCATGAATAACCACATTCGCTTCAGGCCTGTTTCGCAGAGTTTCGCCGTGCAATGGAAGCTCCACAGGCTTTGAAAATCCTCGGTCAGCTTCCCTGGGATTGCCGGAAAAGTCAAAAAGACAGATCTCCTCTGGAGTTGCAAAGAACAGGCCGCAATCCTCAGGCCCGCGGCTGCGGATCAGCATCAAATTCTCTCCGACCCTCATGGATATATGGCCCAAAGTCCCTTCCACGATTCCTTCCATGGCCATGATTCTGCAAGCGGTCGCTATCCGGCTCCGCTCATCATAAAGCTCCAAATCCGAACCTTCAGAACTCATCTGGTATGCCTTTCTTAGCTAACATTCGTCCGCTTTGGGAATATCAATTGAAAATCGTTTCAGTTAGAGGCGCCTACCACTTGTCAAATCCGGCGCGACGCAGTTTCGCGAGGTAGTAGCGCCATCCACCGATATCGTTGAAGTTCCCTCCTAGGTCCGGGAGCATGGCTAGATCTTCGTCAGGTATGCCAGCTATTCGGCCACCGGCTTGTGCAACCTCTAGTGCTACCTTTGCTATCGTATTCAGATTCAAAGCTCGTAGAAGCGTCTGCTCCACGCTGTCTCCGATAACAGTAATCCCGTGACCTTTTAGCACACAAGCCTTATGACTTCCGAGCGAATCAAGCATGTCCAGCGCAACCTCAGCGTTTGAGATCAGCACCGATCGCGGAAAAACAGGTATTCCATCTGCGGCCAGCATGGCCGCGGGGATGTTGAACGCGCCGAAGCTCGGCAGCAAATCAAGGTCCGACAGTGCTGCCAGAAGGACAGCTGGAGGGTGCGCATGTAACACCACGTCCGCATCGGGCCTATTTCGCAGAGTTTCGCCGTGCAACGGGAGCTCCACAGGCTTTGAAAATCCTCGGTCGGCTTCCCTGGGATTGCCGGAAAGGTCAAAAAGACAGATCTCCTCGGGAGTTGCAAAGAACAGGCCGCAATCCTCAGGCCCACGGCTGCGGATCAGCATCAAATTCTCTCCGACTCTCATGGATATATGGCCGAGTGTTGCTTCGACGATTCCTTCCATGGCCATGATGCGGCACGCCAGTGCAATCTTTTCCCGTTCGGCGCGAAACTCCAATCCCGCCTCGTTGTTCATTTTCTGAACTCCCTCGCACTATCCGGCACTTTGATCAAGTGACTGTAATATTTCGTTGGCTTTGGCAAATGCTGAGTTCGCGGCCGGTACCCCAGCGTACACTGCGCATTGTATCAACACCTCTGAGATCTCTTCCCTCGTCAGTCCATTTCTGAGAGCAGCCGGGACGTGGAAAGCGAACTCGTCGAGGTGACCCTGCGAAACCAGAATGGCAAGCGTTATCATGCTCCTTGAGCGACGATCCAGACCTGGTCTTGTCCAAACCTCTCCCCAGGCATACCTAGAGATGAAATCCTGAAAAGAAGCAGTAAAGTCAGTCTTCCGGGCGTTTGCGCCAGCAACGTAATCCAGTCCCAGCACCTGGGTTCGAACCGCCATTCCCCGGGACCTTGGAGAGCCAACCAAATGTCCCATGACCGCATCCACGAAGAGATCAGGCTGCTCCAGATTCGCCAAGTGGGACGCGTCAGGTATTACCACGAGCGATGAATTGGGTATGGCATTGCAAATGGAAAGCGCCGTCGCCGGAGGAGTTGCCCGATCGAACGATGCGGCAATCACGAGGGTGGGCACGCTAATGCTCGACAGTTCCGCCCGCAAGTCAGCGCTTGCCAGAACCTCGCACACACTTGCGTAGCCTTGGGGATCGCAAGAGCTTAGCATCGTGGCGACTTTAGCTTTGGCTCCAGGATTCCTAGCGTCGATTTGCCCGGTAAACCAGCGTTCTAGAAGACCGTCGTAGAGCCCGGAGGTACCGTTTGATCTAACAACAGACGCACGCTCAATCCAAAACTCAGGCGGAGCAAAGTTGGCGGATGTACAGGAAATGACCATTCTCTCAATACGATCGGGAGCGTTTGCCGCCAGCCACATTGATATCGTCCCGCCAAGAGACAATCCACACAACGAGGTTCTAGCGGCGCCGACCGCATCAAGTATCCCCAAGGCGTCTCTGCCGAGGTCTTCGATCGAGTAGGGTCCAGGCGGCGCCGAACTCCCGCCGTGTCCCCGCTGATCATAGCGTATGGTCCGGAAATGGCCGGTTAGAACTGGTATCTGTTCATCCCACATCTCATAAGTGGTGCCAAGCGAATTGAGCAATAGCAACCAGGGAGAACCCTCTGACCCGTCAATTCGGACGCGGAAATTCGCTGCGTCAACTTTTACCTGCATAAGCTCCATCGATTCCCTAACTCTAACTTTTGCAATCCGCGATCGCTTGCCATCTTGGCAACAGGCTTTGCGCCTGTGCCAAGGCTCCGTCTATGAAACTCTGAGCCGAACCCAGGTATGACATTGGATCAAACAGTGCCAGCGCCTCGTCTTCGGTAAAGCTTTGCCGGAATGCCAGCTCCTTGCGAAGCTCGCTAAGAAGAGGCGTTTGACTCGCGTTGCTGCGGATAGTGGCTTCGCGAACTAAGTTGTGAGCGGCGGACCGTCCCAGACTTCGAGTCAGTCCCAATAGGACTTTTTCTGACATTACATTTCCACGACTCAACTCGAGATTATGCAGCATCCTCGATTCGTCGATATCCAGATTGGCAAGACTGAGCGCACTCCTGTTGGCAGCAGTAGCAGCGATGGAAATTAGATCTCTGAGCGACTGCCACTCTGCCTGCCACTCGCCAGCGCCGCGCTCATTCTCGGCCAAAAGGCAACCATATAGCACCGGCAGTAGTCCCATTGCCCTGCGAAAACAGGAATTGACTATGATCGGTCCGACTGGATTCGCCTTTTGCGGCAAAGCCGATGAGCCTCCACCAACGCCTCGCGACTCGGAGAACTCACCAACTTCGGCCTGAGTGCCCAAGACAATGTCTCCGGCCATCTTCGCCAGTGCGCCAACGATCAGGGAGAGTGCTGCTCCGAGTTCCGCAATTCTTACCCGCTGTGCGTGCCAGGGCATCAACGGAAAATGAAGGCCAAGTTTGGATGCAAGCTTCTCACCAACCAATAGTCCATCGCTGCCCAGCGCAGCCAACGTTCCTCCGGCGCCACCAAACTGCACGGCGAATTCGTCATGAAACATCCGTTCTAATGGCATGGAGGCGGACACCACTCCTCCAAGCCAACTGGCTGCCTTAAGACCAAAGGTAGTGGGCAGCGCATGCTGCTGTAGGGTCCGGGCCACCATAGGCGTATAGCGATACCGATCTGCTAACGACGCCAGCAACGACACTACCTGCACCAAATCTGAGTAAATAACCGGAATTGCTTCCTTGGCTACCAGCATTGTCGCGCTGTCAAGGATATCTTGGCTCGTCGATCCATAGTGGATCCACGGACGTGCTGTCTCCGGCAGCTTGTCGGTAAGTATACGGACCAGCGAAATCACTGGAGTGCCGCCGTTCCGAGACTCCTTGCCAAGTTCAGTTGGGTCAATTCCGTGATCTGCCCTGAGGCAGGCTATCGCCTCTGCAGCCTCAGCGGGAATAACTCCGCATTCCGCCTCCGCGGCGGCCAGAGCACATTCCACATCCACCATTTTCTGAACCCAGTTTTGCGAAGAAACAATCGGCCCAATCTCATCAGTCACAAAAATAGGCTCAAATAGCCCCTCTGATCCTTGCATCTATATTTTCAATCCCCCGAGAATGGCTTTGTCTAATTTTCGAAAGCAAAGAACTGGGTCTCTAGTCCCCTGAAGGAGTCTTGAAGCCGGATATCAAATCTGTAGGCGCGGTGGCCGTCTCCCATGGCGAGCAGGCTAGAACGCGCATTTGAGTCTTCTAAAGCGTTTAGCAAGGGGTCGCTGGCATTCGCTTCGTTCTCGTCGTCAAAATAGACTCTTGTAAAAACTGGCTTGAGAAGCCCGCGCGCAAAGACGACCATGGCAATATGAGGCGCCTGGAGTTCCCCTGAAGCCGAAGCAACCGCTCCCGGCTTTACGGAACGAATCGCGTATTCGCCATTCGCATCTGTAAGTCTCCTCGCAAATCCAGTCCAGGGTTCCAGTGTGTCAGGGGGAAAGTTCCCATTTTCATCGGCCTGCCAAATTTCAAGCATGGCGTCAGGAACCGGATTGCCGGCTCCATCGTAGACACCCCCGGTAAGACTTATGGCGCCTTCGAAATCCTCGGAAACAAGGTGCTCATCAGCTAACCACTCTGTTCCAAATTTGAAAAATGGACCGATTGTTTGAGATGGAGTAGGCCCGCTTTGAGTATTCATCACGCCTCCGGGGTTGGGTTGGATCCACCCAGAATTATGTCCCAGCGATATCCAAGCGCAGTGCCTGGGATGGTTAACTCCCAATCAAATGCCGAGATGAGCCGAGCAAGTACACGCTTGTCGCGAATCGAATTGGCAATCGGATCATCGTCAATCAGGGGATCGCCAGGAAAATACATCTGGGTTATCAGACGCTGAGTGAAGACACGTCCAAATAGCGAAAAATGAATGTGTGCTGGCCTCCAGGCGTTGGGGTGGTTGCCCCAGGGGTATGCGGCGGGCTTGATCGTGACAAATCTATAACGGCCCTCACTGTCGGTAAGCGTTCTGCCGCCACCGGTAAAGTTCGGATCGAGCGGCGCCGGATGGTCGTCGAGCGAATGCGCATAACGACCCGACGCATTTGCCTGCCATATCTCGATAAGCTGATTGCGTATTGGCCGGCCGTCAGAGCCCAGAAGTCTTCCTGACACAACTATTTTTTCACCCAACGGATCTCCTGGGTGCTGCCTTGTGAGATCATCATCATTTTGACGAATCCTGCTTTCCCCGAAGACCGCCCCATGATTTTCGGTTCTGCCTGGCCTGAGAATTAATGGAGTTTTATTAGGGCCTCGCAAAGCGGTGCTTTGATAAGAACCATGATGATAAGGTGGATCCTCCTCATGCTCAGGCTTGGCGAGAATTGTTGCGCTGGCCATGATTCATCCTTTCGTTAAATGAGGCTATTTCCTCGCAGAAACTAGCGACCTGATAGCTTCGAGCTCTTTTTCCGTCGGTGGATCTGTAACCGTTAGTTGATTTGCAATTCTGATCTTCCAGCCAGTTGATTCTATTACGTTTTCAACTTCGATGTTGGGATGTATATGCGTGAGAATCAGTTCTTTGCTGGCGGGATCAGGCTCCAAAATACCCAGATCACTAATGACCATTACAGGCCCCGCACCCCTCAAACCAAGTCTTTCACGATCTCCTGGCCCTGTTCCAAATCCCACCGAAGTTATGAATGGAAGCTTGTCCACAAAAGACTTTGTTGACTGCCGAAGCATGACGACTACGCGTTTGGACGAGGACGCGATCTCGGGTGCGCCACCTGCGCCCGGAAGGCGAACTGAAGGCTTAAAATAATCGCCGATCACAGTGGAATTGAGATTTGCGAACCTATCGATCTGGGCAGCACCTAAAAACCCGACATCGATTCTCCCGGGCTGCAGATAATAATTGAATATTTCAGGCACTGATACAATTGTGTCAGCTGTCTCCGCCAACTCTCCGTCACCTATTGAAAGGGGGAGCTGGGTGGGTTTTGCGCCCAGCGTCCCGCTTTCATAAATCATTATCAAATCGGGCGCATGAAGACGCCTAGCGAGATTGGCTGCTTTGGAGGGCAAGCCAATGCCAATAAAGCAGACCTGATTGTTGCTAAGTTGTCTTGCGGCGGCAATTGACATCATTTCGTCGCTTGTATATGGCTCAGTTGGTTCCATGATTACCCTTGATCATTCGCGCTAGGCACTTTTACAGTCCAGCCCAGATGCACCGTCACAGAACATTCTCTTTCACCCAACCAAGAAACGTATTGCGGTCGCGGCTAATCTCGTCCCAGGCAAGATAAAAATCATTATCCCGTTGGTAGTAGCCAGCTGCGTAAGATGGCCTGGATCCTCCGGGTGAGAGCGCCACGGCAGTAATGAGCCAAGATGGCAGGATAACTTCACCGGGCCGCGGGTCGAGCTCTTCAACTATTTCCTCTACCGTTACTAATGATTTTCGTCCTGCAAGAACTGCTTCTTTCTGCACACCCGTGATACCCCAGAGCTGAACGTTTCCTTTATGGTCGGCACGCTGCGCATGAATGACTGTTAGGTCTGGATTTATGGCTGCCACCGCTCTCAACTCTTCGCCCGTGAAGGGACAGGTGATGGGAGCAACAGTGGAGTTAACTGCATCGAGTCCGGTGCCCCTATATCCGCGCATAACCGCAAACGGAAGCCCAGATGCACCGGCGACATACCTGTTTGTCAAGCCAGCATGACTGTGCTCGTCGATTTCCAAAGGACGCGGCCAGTCGTGCTCAACTGCGTCCCTGAACCGGTGTAGGGAGCCAACTCCAGGATTGCCGCCCCACGAGAACACGAGCTTTCTCACACAGCCGGTACCAATTAACTGGTCGGAAATCAAGTCCGGAGTAAGCCGGACCACCGTCAACTCGTTGAACTGCTGCCTTATTATCTCATGTCCAGCAGCCATCGGGATTAGATGAGTGAATCCCTCAAGTGCTACGCTGTCTCCATTCCTTAGGAGGCTAGCG